>CAYGEM010000005.1:0-16390 GCA_964348915.1 uncultured Candidatus Saccharibacteria bacterium
GTTTATAGTATATACTAAAAAATAGAGAGAAGTCAATTATCTGTGGATAACTAAGAAATTAAAGAATAATTATGCAGACTGTCACTACTCACTACAAAAGTTTATGCGGGGCCAAGTATTGATGATATGATGAGATAAGATTATGCCAAGGATAAAAGATTTACCAAAAGACCAGAGGCCCAGAGAAAAATTGTTAAAATATGGCGCTGATAAATTAAGCGACACTGAACTTCTTGCAATTCTTCTGCGGACTGGCACAACAGGGAAATCAGCGATTGAAATGGCAGAAGAAATTTTGAGAAGTGCTGGCGGAACATTCAAAGGACTAGCTGGCAAGGATATAGATGAAATTACCAAAATTCCGGGGGTTAAAAATGCAAAAATTATCACAGTCGCCGCCGCCTTGGAAATTACTCGCCGTGTTTCCAAACAAATATTAAAAGAGAAAGGAATTATCTAATATGCCAAAACTACCAGATCCATTTTCTATAAAGCCGACAAAAGAGCAGGTACAAACAACGCGCGAGATTTTGGACGCGATTTTTAAAGATCCTCAAGTCAAATACGGTCTGCGGGAATTTTCCAAATTAAAAATTGAGGAAGTCATTACGGTTCTTGAAAAAGAAAAAGACAAGTTTTATATCCACTGCCTCAAACGTGATAAAGATGTTTCGGTTTATGATAAAAGTAAAAATACCGGCAAACCGGAAGAAATTATCCGCCAGCTTTGGCTTGTCAGATTGATAAAAGATTATCGCTATCCTCTTGATAGGGTTGATGTTGAGGTTGATGTTCATTTTGGTACAGAAGTCCACAGAAAAGCAGCCGACATTATGATTTATCAGGACGATAAGGAAACGCCTTATATTGTTTTTGAGTTGAAAAAGCCAAAAGTTGAGGACGGAATAGACCAGTTAAAAAGTTATCTCAATTCCAAAGGTTCGCCGATTGGTGTTTGGTCCAATGGAAACGAGCGAGTTATTCTTTATCGCCCCTATCCGGAAAAATTTGAAAACAATTTGAGAGCGATTCCCCGTGTTGACCAGACAATTGAGGATGTTTTGGAAGAACGGCTTACTTTGGAAAAATTGACCTCTGATTATGATTTGAGCGAGCGGATTAAAATTTTGGAAGAATTAGTACTTGCCAACGCCGGAGTTGATGTATTTCAAGAAGTTTTTAAACTCATTTACGCAAAACTTTATGATGAAAAAGAGGCAAAATCGCGGCCAGATAAAGAAGTATATTTCCGTAAAACCAAAGATTCAAAATTTACTTTTGACATCGTTAATCGTTTATTCAAAGAATCAGTATTGGAATGGCCTGGAATTTTTACTCCTCACGATGAGCTCCAGCTCTCGCCGGAACATCTCTCCATTTGCGTTTCGCAGTTGGAGGATATAAAACTTCTTGACTCAAGTCTGGAAATTATTGACACTGCTTTTGAGTATCTTTTGCCAGAAGTTGCAAAAGGCAAAAAAGGACAATACTTCACGCCCCGCCACGTTATTGATATGGCAGTAAAAATGCTTAATCCTCGCGATAAAGAGTACATTATTGATCCGGCGGCTGGTTCGGGTGGTTTCCTAATCCACGCGATGCAGTGGGTTTGGAACCATGATTTAAAGGACGCAACCCATGAAAAGCAAGTTGATTATGCTCGCCGTTATCTTTATGGCATTGATTTTGACGATAAGCCGGTAAAAATTTCCCGTGCTTTAATGCTTATTGCCGGCGATGGCCGCTCGCACATTTTTAAACTCAATTCTCTTAATCCTAAAGAGTGGCAAGGATCCGATTCTGAAAGAGAAAAAGCCCGCGCCGAACTTCGCGAGCGACTTCTTAAAACTGACGATTATGAAATAGACCGAAATAATGAGGAAAATTTCCACAATTTTGCTTTTGATGTCTTGCTTACCAATCCACCCTTTGCCGGAAAAATCAAAGAGAAACTGCTTTTGAAAGAATACGAACTGGCGAGAAACAAACAAGGCAAAATTCCTAAGCAAGTCGGCCGCGACCTTTTGTTTATTGAGCGAGCGCTTCAATTTATAAAGCCCGGCGGCAGGTTGGCAATCGTTCTTCCTCAAGGAAAGTTAAATAACACCAATACTGAACACATCCGCCAGTGGCTATTGGATAAAGCGCGGATTTTGGCAGTGATAGGATTGCACAGCAATACTTTCAAGCCGCACACCGGCACAAAGACATCTGTGCTGTTTTTGCAGAAGTGGAATGATAATCCAAAATTGGGCGCATCCAATATTTACCAAGAGGATTATCCAATTTTTATGGCGGTTTCCAAAAAATCTGGCAAAGATAACTCCGGTAATTATGTCTATAAAAAAGACGAAAAAGGGAATGTTATCTTGGATGAAAAAGGCCGAAGGATTTTAGGCCACGACCTTGACGAAATCGCCGAAGCATTCGTCAAATTCGCCAAAGAGCAAAAATTTAGTTTTTGGAAGTGAATATGGAATGTAAATTTTGCCTTAAAGATAAAAAATTAATTGATGCACACATTATTCCGCGTTGCTTTTTTGAGGCAATGAGAGATCAAAAAGATAATCGACCATTCCAACTTTTATCAAATACTCAAAATGAACATTCGCATAAATTATGGATAGGATCATATGATAAAAACATTCTCTGTGAAGACTGCGAAAAAGTTTTTCAAAAATATGATGACTATGCTTGCAAAATTTTATTGTCAAATGTCAACAATAGCGATTATATTTTAAATCCGAATGGAAATAAAATTGGCTATAAGTTAGAAAATGTTGATTATGAAAAGTTAAAATTATTTTTTCTTTCTGTTCTATGGCGGGCTTCTGTTTCGAAAAGAAAAGAGTTTCAAAAAGTTAATGTTAACAGAGCGTTTGAGGATTGTTTAAAAATAATGATTGAAAATTTTAATCCAGGTAGCACAAATAATTTCTTAGTTGTTATTCGGAGATTTATTGATAATTTGGGAAAAAACTTTCTAATGGATCCATATAAATTGAGAATAGATGGAATCAATTTTTATCGTTTCTACTTAGGAGCAGGATATGAATTTCATATTAAAGTAGATAAAAGAGATTTTAAAAAATCTGATGTTTTATACGCGTTAGCGTTGAGGTCAGGAAGTCCTTTATATATACCATTTAGAGACAATCTATTAAGTTCCAAAGAATTTCCGATTTTAAAGGATATTTTGAGCAAATCAAAAAAGAGATAATCAAAAATAATTTATGCAGTATTCAATAATCCAAAAATCACGACTCGAAGGCGGTTTGCGGCTGGACGCAGAATATTATCAGCCGGAGTATTTGAATACAATCTCAAAACTTAAATCCCAAAAATCCAAATCTTTAAAAGAAGTAGGAAAGATAGCTTATGGTACAACTCCTAAAGGTGGAGTTTTTGAACAAATGGGAATTCCTTTTGTCCGTTCTCAAAACTTTTCTAATCTTTTAATAGATACCTCGGATTTAGTTTTTTGTTCGGAAAAATTTAATAATCAAAATAAAAAATCTGCGATTAAACCAAGCGATATCTTATTCGCTGCCGTTGGAGCAACTATCGGTGAACTATCAATGGTTCAAGACGAGATTAAAGAAGGGAACATAAATCAAAATATTGCACGGGTTAGAATTACTGATGAAAATATAAATCCATATTTTGTCGGTTTTTTCTTTTCATCAAAATCCGGTCAATTACAAATTGATAGGTTAATTACCGGAAATGCTCAGCCATATTTAAACTCGGAACAAATCGGATCATTTCTTATTCCACCCCTCGATATTAAAGAGCAAAACGAAATCGCAAAATATTTTCAAGAAATTCAAAAGCAAATAAAACTTTCAAGAAATCTTTACTCCCAAGCCGAAAATTTGCTTTTGGAAGAATTAGGGTTGAAAGATTTTAAGGTTGAAGACAATTTATCCTACATCGTTAATCTTTCTGAAATAAAATCCAGCCATCGTGCCGATGCCGAATACTTCCAGCCAAAATATGATAAATTAATTTCGAAAATCAAAAGCCAAAATGCAAAATTACTTGGTGATTTGGTTTCAATGAAAAAAGGAGTTGAACCTGGTGCCGAAGCATATCAAGACGAAGGAAACTTATTTATCCGTGTAAGTAGCCTTTCAAAAAATGGTATAGAGGATAAAGACCAAAAATATTTAAGCGAAGAATTATACGAGAAATTAAAGAAAAATCATGAGCCAAAAATCGGCGAAATTTTACTTACGAAAGACGCAACGCTAGGAATTGCGTACGCAATCAAAGAATCAATTGAGGGAATTGTATCAAGTGGGATTTTGAGATTAAAGTTAAAAGATAAAGAGATTGAAAATGAGTATTTGGTTTTATGCCTGAATTCTGTTATCGGCCAAATGCAGACAGAACGCGATGGCGGAGGTTCTATAATTACACATTGGAGGCCGGAACAAATCAAAAATGTTTTAGTTCCAGTTTTATCAAAAACTACTCAGCAAAAAATTGCGGATTTGGTCCAAAATTCCCACCAAGCCCGCAAAAAAGCAAAAGAGTTATTAGAGGAAGCAAAAAGAAAAGTTGAAAACATGGTCAGTAAATAATTATTTATTTTTATGAAAAACGCTGAAAAATTTCTTAGTCTATTTAACGAAATAGAAAAATATCTGGCAAAACTTCATGGTGCGGGAGGATTTGTGCCTTTTAGCAGGTTGATCACGGAACTTTCTGGAAATTATAAGGTGGTTGAATTTTATAAGGATGACTTGAGGGAATATGCGGAATTACGTAACGCCATTGTGCATCAATCGCGCGGAGAACTGATTGCGGAACCTTATCCTGTAACAGTCAAGCAGTTGAAAAAGATTTTAGATGATTTACAAGATCCCCCTCGGGCGCTAGATATAGCTTCGCGCCCGGTTTATTCCTGTACAACAGAAGACCCCGTGTTAGAGGTGATAGGAGAAATGACAGAGAAAGTTTACACGCATATTCCAGTATATGATAGAAAGAGGTTCATCGGAGTTTTCTCTGAGGGTACCATAGTTCGGTGGGTCAACGATTTTGGACGACGTGACGCGAGTTTATCAAAAAAAATAAAAATTAAAGACTTGAAAAAGTGTCTCGGACAACCCGATGACGCATTTAATAGTTATCGATTTATTGCGGAAGATTCAGATGTATTCAGTATTCAAGAAGATTTTCTTTCCTTCGTGGATGAGCGACGCCGTCTCGGAGTACTATTTGTTACAAACACGGGAAAGCCAAAGGAAAAAATACTCGGAGTTATAACAGCATGGGACTTACCCAAGATTCACGAGCTTATTTAGTTTCGGGTCGAGAGCGTAAAAGGATGACTACGAAAAACAAATTGACCAGTTCGTCTATAAACTCTACGGCCTCACGCCGGAGGAGATTAAAATTGTTGAAAGCAACAAATAGCATGAACAGCGAAGAATTCAAAAATCTCTATTCAATGCAAGGTTCCGATGAGTCAATTACACCGTTCACTGGCGAGGTTGGTTTTTCATTAATTCGAAAATATCCAGAAGGTTCGGCTTACTTTAAAGACGGAAGACGAATGTTCATCAAAATTGCCGTGCTCAGTCGTGGTTTTTTCTATGGGGTGGACATGACAAAACCCCAAAAGAGAGGAGAAACTACTGACTATGTCATTACTGACGGAGAAGAATACAAGAAAAAAGTCACAAACTTCTTTTCAGACGGCAACGAATTCGTGTTCGATAACGCAACCAAGAAAGTCATTCACCAACCACAGGGTAAGAGTTTCACAATGAACGAGTTTGTAGAGATTTTAGCGGCGGACCATCTCGCAGACAGGCTCTTTTTCAAGCGCATCCGGAATGAGCTTGCTAATGGGGTCTTGAAATTTTTGTTTTGGCTGTCTGACGCCCACTACGAACGAGTTCAAACAGCGATTGACAAATATCATTATGGCAAAGGCGAGAATCCGCCCCCGAAAGACGACAAGAAAAATATCGAGCCATTTTTTAAGTACTTTTATATTTCGAAAAACATTCTTTTCTCGATTTTATTGATAACTTTTCCGTCCGCTGTTTTTCTCGGCCATCTTTGGGTATATGGAGATTTTTCATTATCAAATCCTTCGTTGGTTTTACTCTTCTTTTTAATTTTGTTTTCGTGCGAGAAATTCTCTATCTGGTTGGATAAGAAAATAAAGGAATTTCTTATGCCGTCAAAAGATCACTTTGCCGAGAAGAAGATAAACTTTATGGAAAAACTGCATAATTATCAGTATCAAAACAAATTCCAACTTAGATTAAAGAAAAATTAGTTATGCTTTTGTCGAGAGAACAATTAGAAAAGATTAAGCTAATCAAGGACCTCAAGATAGCTCTTAAAGATTTTGAGCCGATGGTTAAGGACCCAAAGCATTTATGGAATGGGAGGGATATTCAAAATTTTAGCTTAAGACCAAGGGAGGCGTGGGCGAATTGGTTAATTTGTGCTGTTTTAAGAGAGATGCACAAAAGGGATATCACTTTTATGGAGGATGATAAGGGGGATGGATTTATTGTTGATAAAGATAAAAAAATAATTGTTCCAATGGAGCATGTTTCCGCTCTTAATATTCCCAAGGGTAAAAAATTGCCTAGCGGAGAACAGCGGGTTATAGATGCGATAAATTTCAAAATCGCAAAAGGTTCTGATTATGCAAAGGGGAAACTTCTCGTTGTGTTTTTTGATGGCGCTGGCGAGTTTTTTAGAAGCAAAATTCGAGAAGCTATTTTTGGCAAACATAATTTTGAAGCCGTATTTTGTGTTGGTCTTTTAAATTCTGGCAAGGACGGTTATTCCTATTCTATAACGGAGTTTAGGAATTCTTTTGGGAATCAATCAATAACGCACAAAATTGAAATCAATGAAGATTTTACTAATTGGAAAGTATCTAAAATAATGCAATAAAAATGGACGAAGAAAAAGAACGGCAAAAGGAAATACGAGAAAAATTAGAAAGCGAGGGCATTGAGCCAGACGAACTTAATGGGGATGAACAAGAAGAACTCGCGGAACTTCTTTAAACAAACAAGGGAGTTGCCGATCTACTAAATCGGCAAAAATACATAATGCGCGCATAGGAAGGGTGGGGCAAACAAATAAATAATTTTCATCCCTCAAAAATCACCTGCCTGCCCTGCCTGCTGGCAGGCAGGGCAGGCAGGTCCGCTCCCGCCTTAACCCCTTATGCTCTAATTCGCGCGCCCCTCATTCTCTAATTCGCGCGAATAGGAGAATAAGAATAACCGGCAGTCGGCAGACCATAGAGGGCGAGCGAAACCCTTTATTCTCTAATTCGCGCGAATAGGGGACGAATAGGAGAATGGTTAGTTAATGTATCTCATGTGAGTGATACAATAAGAGCATGCGAAAGCGAGTAATATTTGTGGAATGCCGGTGTAACCACACGCTTTTTAAATACGAGAAGGTCGGGGTAGGAAGGTTAATCAAGTGTTACTTACCGAGGATTTTAGAGGATTACGTTGGCATTCCTGCGCGCGTCCCGCTTGGCACGGATATTTTTTGTCCGCGATGCAGAAAAAAGATAGGCACCATTTATGGTGTTCGGGGCGTTTCAGCGGTGAAACTAAATCAGGGCCAGATCCAACCTTTCCGCTTGGGATAGTTCTCTTCTCTAATTCGCGCGAATAGGAGAATGACCCAAAATAAGCTAAACTCAAGACAAGAAATTAATTGAGAAATAAATTTTTATGAAATCTGTAATTGAAATTTATTTTGACGGCGCCTGCGAGCCAATAAATCCCGGAGGTACCGCAAGCTACGGGTGGCTGATAAAACGAGGCGATAAAATTATAGCCAAAGGAGCCGGCATTATCGGATCTGGCGAGGGAATGACGAATAATTTAGCTGAATATACAGCGCTTATTAAAGCCCTTCAGCATATTTTAAAATCAAATATCAAGGGGTGTTTAAATATTTTTGGCGATAGCGGCCTTGTGTGTAACCATATCAGTAAAAAATGGGGATGGAACGGTAAAAAAACAAAATGGATTCCGCATAAGGACGCGCCGCATTTAAAGAATCGTTTAGATGAAGTACTCAATCTTTTGCAGAATCATAAGTATGAAATTAACTGGATACCGCGCGAACAAAATCAGGAGGCCGATCAACTTTCAAAAGAAGCGCTTATAAAAGCCGGAATAAAATTAAATCCGGAAAAACTTCCTTGTCCAAAATGTGACGGGTTTTTGAGGATGAAGAAAGGTAAATTCGGGGATTTCTATGGTTGCTCAAATTATCCAAAGTGTAACTCCACAAAGAAGATTTGAAATCTCCAATATCTGATCGGATTCCTTTATTTTCCTTTATGCTCTAATTCGCGCGAATAGTGGAATAGATAGAAATTTACTATAATATAATTTGCAGATGCGTAAACTGGAGAAAATTTTGAAAGCGTTGGCTAACCGGCGGCGGCTGGCAATATTGAAATACCTGAAAGAGAAGAAAGAGGCGCCGGTGGCGGAAATCGCTCATGAGATTGATTTATCATTCAAAGCCACCTCAAAACATCTTGGTATTTTATCGGCGGTAGATATCGTCGAAAGAGAACAAAGAAGTTCGCAGATGTTTTATCGTTTCTCCGGCGATCAAGACCCGGCAGTAAAATATATTATTTCTATCCTTTAATCTCTAATTCGCGCGAATAAGCGAATAACTAAGGTAAATAAATTTTATGAACGGGCAAAATAGGGAAGACGTAAAAATCGGTTCAAGGGTGGAGGTTGTTCTAAAGACGGACCAAAAAACCGGAACGCTTACCTACGGAATAGTGGCGGAAATTTTGACGAACTCCAGTTTTCATCCGCACGGGATTAAAGTACGCTTAGAAGACGGGCGAGTCGGCCGGGTGCAAAAAATCGTGGATTTAATCAATAAATGAAAGAGGTTTGCCGGGCCATCATAATTGATAAAAAAGGAAAGGTTCTTCTCGGAAAACGGGCCCGCGGCACCGCGACCGGCCAGTACGCGCTTATCGGCGGCAAACCAGATTCAGGAGAAAGCCCCCGGGAAACGGTGATAAGGGAAGTTAAGGAAGAACTCGGCGTTGATTTCGCGCCCACGCTTTATCTCGAGAAGATTGATTCCAGTTCCGACCCGGTGGACCCTTGGATGGTTTATTATTTTGTCGGGCCGATAAATGAGAATCCGGTTCTTAATCCGGATGAGGTCGAGGATGTCATTTTTGTTTCCGAAGAGGATTTGGACGGCGTTGAAATCGCTTTTGACGGCAGAGAAAGATTAAAAGAATATTTCCAGTCGTTGAAATAAAGAGAAACTGATTTGTCGATAAATACGGTTGGCCTCAATGAAATTTTCTGATAGAATAGTTTAATAAAAATATGAAAGAAAATAAAAAAACCCGATTTATTTTCGTTACCGGAGGGGTGATTTCCGGGGTAGGCAAGGGGATTACCGCCGCGAGTTTAGGGCGGTTGCTCGTCAGCCGCGGATTCAGCGTCGTGCCGTTGAAAATCGACCCTTACCTTAATGAGGACGCGGGCACGATGAACCCTCTCCAGCACGGAGAGGTTTTTGTGACTGATGACGGGTTGGAAACCGACCTTGACTTAGGGCATTACGAAAGATTTCTTTCCATGGATCTTTGCCGGCATTCCAATTTCACGAGCGGAAACGTTCTCCGCTCCGTGCTGGATAAAGAACGGCGCGGTAATTTTCTGGGAAAGACCATTCAATTCGTGCCGCATGTTACCGATGAAATTCAGGAGAGAATAAAGAAAGTCGCCGACGAACAGCGGCCGGATTTTCTTCTGGTGGAAATCGGCGGGACCATGGGTGAGGATATGGAAATTCAGCCCTATGCCGAGGCCATCCGCCAGTTTTCCCTTAGAGTCGGTCGGAAGCGTTGTTGTTTCATTCACGTGGTAAAAGCGGATTACACCATTCCGGCGGACGAGGAGAAAACCAAGCCGATTCAGCATTCGGTAAGGATGATGCTCGGACTGGGGACATCTCCGGACATTTTGGTTGTCCGGACCAAACGCAAGATGGAAAAAGAAAACCTGAAGAAACTGTCTTTATTCTGTTGCATGCCGCCGGAACGCATTATTGAATCCGTGAACGCTCCGAGCATCTATGAACTCCCGTTGTGGCTGGAAGAGAAAGGTTTGGCGGATGAGACCCTTTCTTCTTTGGGGATTAAGGGGAGAAAGGCGGATTTGCGCGAATGGAGACGCCGTTGCGGCAGATTGTGGTCTGGCAAAAAGATTACTTTGGGAATGGTAGGGAAATATCATTATCATCCGGACGCCTATATCTCGGTGAACGAGGCCTTGGATCACGCGGCGGCGGACTTGGGTGTTTCTCTTAAATTGGTGCCGATAGATTCGGATTCGGAACAACTGGAAAAAGAAATCAGGAATATCGACGGTGTTATCGTTCCCGGCGGCTACGGCGTGCGGGGCACGGAAGGGATGATAAAGACGGCCGGCGTCGCCCGAAAAAAGAAAATCCCTTATCTCGGACTTTGCTTCGGCTTGCAGGTCGCCGTGGTTGAATTTAGCCGTGATGTTTTGAATTGGCGCAAGGCGAACAGTACGGAAGTCGACCCTAAAACTCCTTACCCGGTGATTGATATTCTGGCCGGACAAAAAGATGCCGAACACTTGGGAGGAACCCAGCGTCTCGGCTCTTATCCGGCCGTGCTGAAAAAAGGAACGAGAGTGTGGGATATTTACCAAAAATGGCATAAGGGCAAGGGAAGAATCGAAGAACGGCACCGCCATCGCTACGAGGTCAATCCTGATTATCACAGACAATTGACTAAAGCCGGGCTGGTTTTAAGCGGATTTTCTCCGGACGGGAAACTCGCGGAATTCATCGAATTGCCGAAAAGCAAGCACCCGTTTTTCGTCGCCACCCAGGCCCACCCGGAATTCAAAAGCCGGTTCCTCGAGCCGCACCCTCTTTTCGTCGCTTTTCTCCGCGCCTGCGTAAACCGGCATAAAGCCGGATACTGAAAAATTGCGACGGAGCTCCAACTCGTGTAAAATTGACTAAACCTGCCTTTTCGGGCCGATTTCTCATTGCCCCTTTAGCTTAGTGGTAGAGCAATGGTTTCGTAAATCATAGACGTCAGTTCGATTCTGACAAGGGGCTTTAATGCGAATTAATATGAATCAAGAAGACAATAATCGAATTTTAACCGTCGCCGCTTTCCCCGGCGTGGGAGGAGACGACGCCAAGGATTGGGCGAAAATGCTTCTCGAAATGTACCGCGCCTACGCGGCCAAAAAAGGATGGAAAACGAAATTTATCAACGACCACACTTTGGAGATAAAAGGAGAGGGCGCGTACGAACGCTTGAAAAATGAATCCGGCGTGCATCGTTTGGTGCGCATTTCGCCATACGACGCCAAGAAATTGAGGCATACCTCGTTCGCCCTTATCGAGGTTCTGCCGGAATTGCCGATGGTTAAAGCCGAGCAGATCAGGATTCCGGAAAAGGACTTGAAGATCGATTTTTTCCGTTCCTCCGGACCGGGCGGTCAGAACGTCAACAAAGTGGAAACGGCGGTGCGGGTAGTGCATCTGCCTACCGGCGTGACGGCGGCTTCCCAGGCCGAACGCAACCAGACGCAGAATCGCGAACGCGCCCTCGCGCTTCTTAAGGCCAAGCTGGCCAAAGTGATGGAAGACCGGCGTGAAACCGAGCTTTCCAACCTGCGGGTCAAGGTGACTCCGGAATGGGGCAATCAGATAAGGTCCTACGTCCTTCATCCTTACAAAATGGTCAAAGACCACCGAACCGGCAAGAAAACCGCGAAAATAGACGATATCCTGGCCGGCGAGCTTGATGAATTTCTTGATAGCGAGGTAAAATTAAACAGTGATTAATTTCAGCAACGTTTCCAAGTCCTATGGTCAAGACGAGGTCGTGAAGGATATCACCTTCAAAATCGCGCCCAAGGAATTCGTTTCTTTGGTCGGCCGTTCCGGCGCCGGAAAATCAACTTTGATAAGGCTTCTTATCGGTGAGGATAAGCCCACCAAAGGCCGGGTGATTTTCGGCCGCTACGAGGTGAACCGGTTAAAGAATCATGAATTGCCGGAACTGCGTCGTCACATGGGCATTGTTTTCCAGGAATTCCGGTTACTGCCGAAGAAGACCGCTTACGAAAATATCGTTTTCGCCATGGAAGTTGCCGGAAAGCCGCAGAGGGAAATTGCGGATACGGCCATGCAGGTTCTTGACCTGGTCGGTTTGGCGGATAAAGCAGGCAATTTTATCACCGAGTTGTCCGGCGGAGAAAAACAGCGAGTGGCCATCGCCCGGGCGATGGTAAATCGGCCGGACGTGGTTATCGCCGATGAACCGACCGGAAATCTCGACCCGCTGAACACTTGGGGAATCATCAATCTTTTGATTAAAATTAACGAACTTGGCACTACGGTCATTCTCGCGACGCACAATAAGGAAATAGTCAATGAGCTGGAACGCCGCGTTATCAGCATCGACGGCGGCCGGATAATAAAGGACGAAGAAAAAGGAAAATATCTATTGATATAAAAACAAATGGTAACGAACCTGTATCGCATTTTGAAATATGGTTTTCAGATTTTCGGCCGCAACAGTTTGGCCTCCGTCGCCACGGTACTGGTGATGTTTTTAAGCGTCGCGATTTTCCTTTCCCTCCTCCTTTTCGGAGCCGTAGGGAAGCGCGCGACCGAATTGATCAAAGACAAAATTGATATAAGCGTCTCTTTTTCTGAAAACGCTCCGGAAGACGACATTTTGAAGCTTAAGGAATCGCTTTCCGCGCTCGTCGAAGTCAAATCCGTTAATTATACGTCGAAAGACGAAGCTCTGGAGCTCTTCAAGAAAAGGCATGAAGCTGACCCGGTGATGATTCAAGCTCTTTCGGAAATAGATAAGAATCCGCTTTCCGCCTCAATCAGCATAAAGGCGGAAGACCCCAGCGAATATTCAGCCATAGCCGCCTATTTGAACAGCGGCTCATTCGAAAATATTATCGATAAAGTCAGTTATAATCAGGAGCAAAACCAGCTGGTTATTGACCGGTTGGCGACCATGATAAGGAAAGCGAGAAGCATCGGGATATGGAGCACGGTGATTTTTACCGTGATGGCGATAATCGTTTCGTTCATCACCATTCTCCTCGTCATCTACACCAACAAGGATGAAATAAATATTATGCGGCTGGTCGGCGCTTCCAACGCGTTTATCCGCGGCCCTTATATTTTTGTCGGCATTCTCTACGGGCTTATTTCCGCGGTTATCGCTTTTATCGTCGTTTCTTTCCTCGTCTGGCTGGCGTCGCCCCAGTTACTTTTGTTCGTGCCCGGGATGAATCTGTGGGCCTATCTTTTGTCCCGATTTTTCGGACTCTTCGGTTTGACGACGCTTTTCGGCGTCGCTATCGGTTCGATTTCCAGCTCGATAGTCATCAAACGTTATTTAGTCGGTTGAGTTTTTAAAAAAAGCTACCGCCCGGACACAAGAACACATTACTGCGAACTAAGTCCAAAGCGGTAGCGTATATATATTACGATAACCGCTCTGATTTTGTCAAGAGAGCGGATTAATCAGGTTTTATTCGATATATTTGTCGGTTTCTTTTGATCGCGAAATTTTCAGGATATCCTTTGTCCAGGATTCTATTTCTTTATCGATGCTATTTTGGATCTTTTTATTTTTCGCTTTTCCGGCCACGGATACCGCTCTATTTTTTATTCGGTCGAGGGTTTTTTTGGAAAGGCGATCAACCGAAGCCATGAAATGGGCGCACTCCATATAGTCGGCGATTTTGGCGACAACCGCCTCGTCTGACTTTATTTCAAATAATTCTTCCGCTAGCGTTATAAATTCCGATTCGTCGTTTCCCATAAATCTGGCCAGGAATTTTATGTTTTCTTTTTCAAAATCCCGCGCCAGTTTTTTGGCCTTGGGATTGAGCTGGGCGTAAGGCATCGAGATGTCGCTGCCGAACAATTCGCCCAAATCATGGATAAGAGCCAATTCGAGTACGCGGGCGAGATTGATTTTCGCGCCGGTTTTGGCGAGATTTTTCGCGAGACGCCAGGCGGTAAGCGCGGTTAAATAGCTGTGCTCGGCGATGCTGGGTAATTCTTGTCGTTTTATACCGCTTGGAATGTAGCCATAAAGCGTTTGATGGCGAGTAAGCTGGAGCAAAGAGAGGAGTTTGGCTAAGTTTTTCATGATGCTTTTACTTTAACAAAATCGCGGAAATATTTATAGAAATTCGGTTTGACGAGGTTTGAAATCGACAAATGTCCGCCTCGGGGAAGAAGAACGAATTTCGCGTTGGTCAACCGCGAGAATTTTTGCGAGGTCCGGTAATCAACCGTTTTGTCGTCTTTAGCGTGGATGATAAGGATTTTTTTAGCGTCAATTTTATCAATTTCAGCCATCGGATTATAAAATTTGCCGGACTTTAATTTGTTCCAGTTCTTTAGGGAGTAGCGGAAGGCGCTGCCGAAGGCCTGCCTGACGAAATTTTCCAGTAAATCGAGCGGCTCGGTGGTTCTATTTTGTTTTTTCCAGTCGATAACCGGAGAAAGGGCGATAACTTTAGTGACGGCTGGGTCGGACGAAGCGAGAATGACCGCCGGGCCGCCGAAACTCGAACCCAAAAGATAAATCGATTTCGGGGCGAGCTTATATCTTTTGCCGTCCCATAAGCTCGTAATTCCCTTCGGCAATTCGGCGATGATATCCAAAATATCCTGATGGGGAGATTTTTCAAGAAACGAGCCGTTACTTTCCCAGGTGCCGCGATAGCGAGGATAGATTACCCAATATCCTTTATCGCTCAAAAAACGGATCAGCTCTTCTTTTTCCGGCGCGCCGGGAACGCCCTGGCAGAGGATAATGACTTTGCCGGATTTCCGCGCCGGCGGCAGAAATTCGGCGACAATGTCTTTGGCAAACCGCGCCCGGAGAAGATAGGGATATTTCATGGCACTATTGATTACAAAATAAGCATACCACAAGGGAATGCTTATCTTGTACTGATGGCTTAGTTCTTCTATCCGGAATCAGCAGGCGTGTTTTGACTTTTCGTATTTCCGCCAGGCATCGGCGACCGACTTTTCGGTTTTATCCAGAGCGTCCAGAACTTTTTCCCGAATCATTTGCGTGGCGACCTCTTCCTTGTCTTTAATATCCATCATCAGTTTTTCGTAAACCTCGTTCACTACCTCCCGGATCCTTTCTTCCATAAGGCCGGCTTCTTTGGCCGCGGCCATAATCCCTCTCTTTATTTTCTGCTCGTCAAAAACCTCTTTCTCGCCGCTTTTCTTTATGACGTGCTTTATCATGGTTAAAATTATTTTTTTCGGCCTTTGGGATATTTGGCATATCTTAGCATATTTCCCTTGAAATTTTAATCCATTTGTGTTATTTTGTAAAAACAAGGCCAATCCATCCGCCCTTTAAGGGCGTTTATTTATTTTAATCAACCATTATGAACAGCCGAAATTTGCGGAATATCGCCATTATCGCTCACGTTGACCATGGCAAGACCACTTTGGTCGATGCTTTATTGAAGCAATCCGAAAATTTCAAGCTGAAGAGCGACGCTCCGCAGGAATTGATTATGGATTCGAACGAATTGGAAATAGAGCGAGGCATCACTATTTTTTCAAAGAATACGGCCATCCATTACAAGGGCGTCAAAATAAATATCGTTGATACGCCCGGGCACGCCGATTTTGGCGGAGAGGTGGAGAGAATCATGCGGATGGTGGACGGCGCGCTTCTTTTGATTGACGCGAAAGAAGGGCCGATGCCGCAGACCAAATTCGTTTTGAGAAAAGCGATTCAGGCCGGGCATAAAATCATCGTGGTCATCAACAAAATCGACAAGCCGGACGCCCGGCCGGAATGGGCGCTTAACGCGACCTATGACTTGTTTATGGAGCTCGGCGCGAGCGAACAACAGATCGAATTTCCGGTTATTTATGCCGCGGCAACGCTGGGCAAGGCCGGATTAAAACCGGAGCTCGGAGAAATGAAGAATATCCAGCCGCTTTTTGACGCGATCAAGAGTTACATCAATCCGCCGGCAATCGACGAAGAAAAACCCCTCCAGATGCTCACGGTTAATTTGGCTTACGACAATTACAAAGGAAAGATAGCCGTCGGCCGGATTTATTCCGGCGAACTAAAAAAAGGAATGAGCGTAAGTCATATTGACCGAACCGGGAAAATAAAAAAAGCGCAAATAACTTCGGTCATGGTTTTTGACGGACTAAGCCGCATTGATGTCGATGTCGCCGAAGCCGGAGATATTGTGGCCGTGGCCGGGATTCCGGATATTTCCATCGGGGAGACCATCGCCGACAT
>CAYGEM010000005.1:16490-39151 GCA_964348915.1 uncultured Candidatus Saccharibacteria bacterium
GTTCCGGAGGCGTATTCCGGCATTGTCATCGAGATGCTCGGAAAACGGTTTGGCCGGATGAAAGATATGAGAGCGGATAAAGGGACCATGCTTATGGATTTTGCCGCGCCGACAAGAGGCCTTATCGGCATGCGCGGCGAATTTCTGACCAGCACCAAAGGAACCGGAATAATGAACAGCATTTTTATGGGTTACGAAGAATATAAAGGCGATTTGCGTTCGGATGAACACGGCTCGATTATTTCGAGCGAAACCGGAATTTCCAACAATTACGGTTTGGTTACCGCGCAGGGCCGGGGAAAACTTTTTATCAGCGCCGCCGTGCCGGTTTACGAGGGAATGGTGGTCGGTGAAAATGCCAAGTCCGGGGACGTGATGGTGAATGTTTGCCGGACAAGAGAGTTGACCAATTTCCGGGCGAAAAACGAGGGACTGCAAGCCCAATTGGAAGTTCCGCTCAAATTGACTTTGGAATACGCTTTGAGCTATATCGGTGACGACGAGCTTTTGGAAATCACGCCGAAAAACATCCGAGTAAGAAAGATGTATCTGACGGATAATGATCGGAAAAGAGTCAGAAGAAGAGGAGGGAGCGGCTAATTTCGGAGTTTGATGAATTGACAAAAAGATGATATATTGTCTTCTCGATCTTAATGTATGATAATGGCCGTAGAGATAACATGAAAAATATATTTTTGAAGGAAAACGCCCAAAAAATAGGCGCGCAGATGAACAAACATCGGACCGCGAGTATCATCGTCGGGCTTCTGCTTATTTTAGCCGGTTACTCTGGTTTCCGGGGACTTGCCCGAAATAACGACAAACCTCGTTATGTGTTGGCCGCTGTCGAGAAAGGAACTTTGGTGACTTCGATATCCGGAAGCGGTCAAGTATCGGCCCTGAATCAAATTGAGATCAAGCCTGAAGTTCAAGGCAATGTGGTTTATATCGGAGTCAAAGAAGGTCAAAGAGTCAAGGCCGGCGCTTTAATCGTCCAGATTGATTCGCGAAAAGCGGAAAGAGCCGTCAAAGATGCCGAGGATAATCTTCTTAACGCCCAATTAGCTTTGCAAAAACTTACCAAACCGGCGGAAGAGATCGATTTGAGGCAGGCCGAAAACGATTTGAACCAGGCAAAAAGCAACCAAAGCAAGACCGAGGAAGACCTCGAACAGGCCTACTCCAATAGCGTCTCGACGGTGGCCGGTGTTATTTCCGCCATGCCCGATATTCTGGGCGCTCTAACGCGGATGAATCCCAACCAGTGGCAGGGAATAGATACTTCTTATGCCTCAATCGGCTTAATCGGAAGCGATTTCGAGAAAAATTATCGCGATTATGAAGCGATTAGCCGAAATTCGGACAGGACTATAATCGGCAAATTAATCGATGATGTTTATTCGACGGTTAAAAAAGCCGGTACGGCGATAAAAAATTCCGGGGAACCTTCTTACCTGACAAAAGCGGATACTCTTCTCTCCAATGTTTTAAAAGCAAGGCAGGCCATTCAGACGGCTGACTTGGCCGTTTCCAGCGCCGAATTGGCCGTAGCGGAAAAAAATGACGCCTTGCTCAAATTGAAAGAAGGACCGGACGAACTTGTTTTACAATCCCAGGGATTGACCATCAGGCAGAGAGAAAATGCCGTTTCCGACGCCAAAGATAAATTGGACGATTGCTATATCCGCGCTCCTTTTGGCGGGACGGTTGCTAAATTGAATGTCAGTGTCGGCGACAATATCGCTACCGCCGGAGATTCGGTGGCTACTCTCATCACCGAACAACAAATTGCCGATGTCTCTCTCAATGAAGTGGATATCATCAAAGTCAAAGCAAGCCAAAAGGCGACCCTGACCTTTGATGCCATTCCTGATTTTGTGATGGCCGGTTCGGTAACCCAGCTGGACGCCATCGGTTCGGTAAGCCAAGGAGTAGTCAGTTATAAAGCCCGGGTGGCGCTGGACGTCAAAGACGAACGGGTAAAACCGGGAATGAGCGTTTCGGTGGCCATAATTACCGAAATCAAACAGGATGTTCTTCTTATTCCCAACGGAGCGATAAAAAATGAGAGAGGAATTTCTTATGTGGAAACGCCCGGCGAGCAGGAAAATCTCAAAAATATCAGACAGATCGCTTCGGTCAGCCAAGGAGTGAATTTGACCGCCGTTCTTTCGCGGCGCGAAATTCAAATCGGTTCGGCAAATGACACCTTGACCGAAGTGGCGGCCGGACTAAAGGAAGGGGATATGATTATCGTGCGTACCATAAATTCTTCCCAAAAGACCTCTTCGTCATCTTCCAGTTCTACTTTCCGGACATCCGGATTGGGAGGAATGAGCGGTGGGATGATGCGTTTAGAACGTTAATTTGGAGAGATATGATCAATTGCGAGAATATCACCAAAACTTATATCAACGGCGACAACGAAACAAATGTTTTAAAGGGGATATCTTTTGATGTTAAGCCGAGCGAGTTCGTCGCCATTATGGGCCCTTCCGGTTCGGGCAAATCGACTTTAATGCATATTTTGGGCGCGCTCGACAGTCCGAGCGCCGGCCGATATTGTCTTGACGGAAAAGACGTTTCCCGGCTTTCCGATGACGAGTTGGCCGATATCAGGCGGGGCAAAATTGGTTTTGTTTTTCAGTCATTCAATTTGTTGCCCCGGGCGACGGTTATGAGGAACGTGACGCTTCCTTTGGTCTACGCCGGCGTTCCTAACGAAAAAAGGAGAGAGTTGGCGGAAAAAGCTCTGACGGCCGTCGGTTTTCCGAGCGAGCGTTGGCAACATCTTTCCAATCAGCTCTCCGTCGGCCAGATGCAGAGGGTGGCGATAGCCCGCGCCTTGATCAATGCGCCGAGCATTATTCTGGCCGACGAACCAACCGGGAATCTGGACACCAAAACCGGGGAAATAGTTTTGGCCACCTTCCAGCGGCTGAATGAAAAAGAGGGTCACATGATTATTCTCATTACCCACGAGGCGAGTGTTGCCGAACATGCCGACAGAATTGTTCATATTCAGGACGGCTTAATCGTTGAAGACGCTCCCAATCGCAATAAAAGATATTCCAAATTTTAATGGCAATGAAAACATCGGATATTCTGGAGGAAACTTATTTGTCTCTCACGGTCAATAAAGTGCGTTCGGGGCTGACGATGCTTGGTATCATTATCGGTATCGGCTCGGTCATCGCCATGGTTTCCATCGGTCAGGGAGCCCAAAATTCCATTGAGGCGACTATTCAATCTTTGGGGTCCAATTTGCTGGTGATTACTCCGGGAGAGCAAAGAACTCCGGGCGTTCAGGTCAGCGCCGGCCGTGGTTCGGCTCAAACTTTGACGGCGGAGGACGCGACAGCGATTCGGAACGAGATAGCGTCCGTTAAAGCGGTCGCGCCGGAGATATCGCGGCGATACCAAATAACCGCGCCCGGGAAAAACACTAACACCCAAGTCATCGGCACGGTTTCTGATTATCCCGAAATAAGAAACATCGAAATCGCGGAGGGCTCTTTTATTACCCAGCAGAATTCGCGCAATCTGGCCAAAGTAGCCGTGCTCGGTCCGACCACGAGAAACGATTTATTCGATGAAGAAGCCGACGCTCTCGGAAAAACCATAAGAATCAACGGCATAAACTTTACGGTTATCGGAATAACCCAGTCCAAAGGAGGCGGCGGATTCGGAAGCCAGGACGATATGATTTTTATTCCGATCGAAACCGCCCAGCGCTTTCTTATCGGTAACGAATTTGTATCGACCATCAGCGTTCAGGCGCGGGACCAGCAATCAATGGCTTCGGCACAGGAGGAAATCACCAATTTACTGCTTGAGCGGCATAAGATAAAAGACGCGCAAGCCGCTGATTTCAGCATTATGAACCAGGCCGACATTATTGAAACGGTCTCTTCGATTACTGACACGTTTACGATTTTGCTTGCGGCTATTGCCGGAATTTCCCTGCTGGTCGGCGGGATCGGCATCATGAATATGATGCTTACTACGGTGACCGAAAGAACCAAGGAAATCGGTTTGCGCAAGGCTGTCGGCGCCAAGCAGAAAGACATCACCGCCCAGTTTCTCGCCGAGTCGATTGCTCTTACTTTTTTTGGGGGATTTTTCGGCATTCTTTTCGGCTGGGCCTGCTCTTTGGTCGTCAGCCGGTTTGCCGGCATACCGACTCAAGTTTCCGCTTCCTCGATTATCCTCGCCTTCGGGGTGTCGGCCGCGATAGGCATAATTTTCGGTTATTATCCGGCAAAAAAAGCGGCGCGTCTTAATCCGATCCAGGCATTGCGATATGAATAAAGGGACGATTAATCGATAAAAACAAAAAATGGGAAATAAATCGTTTCTAGTGTTAGCGACAAACAGCGCTAAGCATTTTCATCTCGATAATGGCGTTTTAGACATTAAACAATTCCCCGATGGCGAAATTTGTATAGCTTTAGATGAAAACGTGACAAACAAAGAAGTAGTCGTGATAGGATCTACCCAGCCGCCCGCCGAAAACTTACTGGAACTAATATTGCTGATAGGCGCGGTTTCGCAAAGAGGCGCGAAAAGAATTACCGTAGTAATTCCTTATTTTGGCTATGATAGGGCCGATAAGGAAAACGGCAAAAGTGAGACAGTTAGCGCAAAAACGATTGTAAAAATGTTAGAAGAGGTTAGCGAAAGAAAATGTAGGTTTTTTGTTTTAGATCCGCACGGTGACAATTTAAAAAATTATTTCGATAGTCCATTCAATAAAATCGACATAACTCGTCAATTAGCCGAGAGGTTTTCCGGAAATAAAAATTTGACAGTAGTTGCCCCTGACAGAGGAGCGAAAGAAAGAGCGATAAAATTTGCGCGTAGGGTGAATTCTAAAAATATAGTTATGATCGAAAAGAAGCGTCTTCTAAATTCAAAGGTAAAGCTTCTTTCTATTTCAGGGAAGATTACTCCAACAGCAGTAATTGTTGATGATATGGTTTCTTCAGGGAATACTATTCTTGAAACAGCTAAAATGTTGAAAGTCAAAGGCGCCAAAAAAATCCATGTGGCTGTAACACATATGGTTTACTCGGCTGGAGGTTGGAAAAGATTGGCAAAATCAGCCCTGATAGATAAGGTTTATATGACCGACAGCATCCTTCCTCCAAAACAACTGCCAAATAAGTTTAAATTGATTAATTTAGCCGCAGTATTGAAACATTCGATTTCGTTGTGAGTGAAATTTGAGCAAAGAATTTTCCCCATAAAGGTAATTTTAATACATCGCGGTTTTAATAGGAAATCGTTTGCGTCCTTTAGTATTTCCTCCGCGGGAAGCGAGTTTCCCGACCCCTTTCAACGTTCGAGCCCTGTTATAATTTGGGTAGCAAAAGTACTGAGGATTTCGACTGAGCCCTTCGGCGGTGAGCTCAGGACGGTCGAACCGCTCAATCGAAGTCCTTGTCGAAGTACTGCGGGGCCAGGGCTCGAACCTGGAATTCCTGCTCCAAAGGCAGGCGTGTTACCATTGCACCACCCCGCAATTTATCTCGAGTACTTTACCATAGCATTTACCCAGCCCGCAATTTTTCGATTTAGAGAAGAACTCGCTTTGACTTTGATTCTCAATACGCCGAGATAATTTTCGCCGATATTTTGCGTTTAGTTTGTATTTTGTTTCTTTTGAAATAAGCAGAGAATTTAGTGATTGGAAAACCGGTAATCATACTCCATCTCTTTATTATCGAATTGATGTGCGGTTTGGAGGTTTCGTGGATGAATAAATGAAAATAGATGTCATCATCTTTCACCTTTGATATCCTCCGAAGCCATTTGATGAAAAGTTGGATCATTTGGGGGTCGGAATTAGAAAATTGGATACCCGATCCAGGACGATATGATTTTTCCTTTGAACCTTCAGCCCAATATAAGGCAATACCGACTATCAGTAAATCTCGTAACGATAAGACGCCGAGCTCTTTTTCGGCAAGTTTATATATGGTTTCGGTTTCTCGAATTCGCTTTTGATGTCGGGCTTGGCCGCCTTTGTGCGCAGCGATTAGTTTCTTCTCAGAAAGTCTTTGCTGTTGGGGTAAGGATAAGCCGGTTTTTCGTAGCCAAAGAGATAAAGTAGATTTTGCGACCGGGACGTTGTTTAATATTTCGGCATAGCTACAGCCCTGTTTTCTTAATGTAATAGCTTTTCTTTTTAGCTCATCAAAATTTCGAACCATGATATTATTTTACAATAGAACAATACCCTAGTTTAAGAGAAGAAAGACACCATTAGACGACCCCGCAATGGTTTTATATTAGCAGGTCGATATTCCGGCCGCAATTGATCCATAAACGAAAACACCACCCCGGTCCAGCAATTGAATTGCTTGGGGTGGTGTCGAGTAAAGTGCTGTAGAGAGAGGACTTCCTATTTCGTTGGTGGGGTGGGTGTCGCCGTCGAGGAAGGAGGAATCATCATCCAGAGGTTTGTGTTGACGTTGATGATGGGCAGTCCTAGGTCTCCGATTATCTGGAAAAGCCCCCATAGAGACATGTAAAGATTGTCTCCGTCGTCATCGACGGTAACTCGCGTCCAGATCCGGCTCGTTTGGCCATTTGAACAACTGGTGATAGCCGAGGCGCCGTACGAGCCGTCCTCGAGTTGCTCGATAGCCAGGAAAGTCCACTGGTTTTGCCAGCGCAGCAGGATCGGGAACTGCTGATCAGAATAAGCTGGTACCCAGTAGATCCCAAGTACGTCCGTGACGGCTCGGAGATCTGCGAGGCGACCGTCCCTGGGTGTGGTCGGGCAGTTCCAGTCGGTGCCGACCGTTCCCTCCTGGTTGATCCGTAGGATGGTTCCATGTTGAGAGTCGAACAGGATCCACCCCGGGCTGGTGCTGTCGGCGACGGTGACGGCGCCGAGGCCGCTGAGGACGACGCACAACATAACCAGAACTGTCACCAGACCAAAGATTTTCTTCACTTCGCCACTCTCTTTTCTCCCCCATGGGTATCCCGGAGGGATTTATCCGCGAAAAATCCCGAACAAATCGCTCCGGAACACCAGATATTTAAAGACCAATTAATAGCTAAGATAACATCAATGTAATTTGATGTCAAGCCCAGCAGTTGTTGTCAGTCGTTAGTCGTAAGTTGTCAGTTATTGGTTCTGTTCCCGCAGATTCTCGATTATCGCCACTTCCAATGGCACGATAGCGAAAGGCGAATAGCGCATTTCGCTGTAAGCGCGGATGAGCGATTTCAAAAGGGGAATATGCTTGTCCGGTTTGATCAAACGGCTCTGCTTTTTCATTTCTTCCAGTTCGTCGCTGGTAAGCTCGTTTTTGAAAACCTCTTCCATTTTCGAATCGAAATAAAGCACGAGCACGCGCCGGAAATAATGGATAAGGTCGTGGTTTAACTGAACGAGGTTGTGTCCGGCTTCGTTGATACCGGATAAAAATTCAAGAGCGGATTCAAGGTCGGAGGAGAGAATAAGTTCGGCCAAGCGGCTTGTTTTGGAAAAGCCGACTTTGCCGAGAAGCTGTTCTACGGTTTTTACGTCCGCTTCATCGGTGAGGGATATTACCTGTTCAAGCAATGATTCGGCGTCGCGGAAACTGCCCTCGGCCGAAGAAGCGATAATTTCCAGAGCCGGCCCGCTGATTTTCATTTTTTCCGCTTTGACAATCATATTCAGCTTTTCCAGAATTTGTTTCATATTGAGCCGGCGGAAATTGAAGCGTTGGGTCCGCGAAACAATCGTTTGGGGCAATTTTTCATATTCGGTGGTGGCGAGAATGAATATCGCGTGAGCCGGCGGCTCTTCGAGGGTTTTCAATAAAGCGTTGAAGGCCTCTTTGGTCAGCTGATGCGCTTCATCGATGATGAAGACCTTAAATTGATAAGAAGAAGGGGAAAGCTTGATGCCTTCTTTCAGATTGCGGATTTCGTCAATGCCGCGATTGGAGGCGGCATCAAGCTCGATTACGTCGAGCGCCCGGCCGGCGTCGGTTTCCAGGCACGGTCGGCATTTGTTGCAGGGTTCGCCAAGCATCCGGAATTTAGGGTCGTCTCGTCTTTTCTCGCAGTTTATGACTTTGGCGAGCAGGCGGGCGGCGGTGGTTTTGCCGCTGCCGCGCGGGCCGTAGAAAAGATAAGCGTGGCCGATTTTGTCCGCTTTGGCCGCGTTTTTTAAAATTTCCACCACTTCTTCCTGACCGATAAATTCAGCGAAAGATTTCGGCCGGTATTTGCGGTAAATTGCGAGAGCCATTATCTTAAATTATAATCCAGTTTCCGGTTAAAATGAAATTGATGCGTTTTAATAAAATTTTATTGGGGTTGCTGTTTTTCGGTTTTATCGCCGGTTCCGGTTTGGTTCTTAAAAATTGGCCGCGGTGGTCGGCGATAGCGCCGGAATATCTGGGAGCGCTTGCGGAAAGTATTCTGAATCCCGGGCTGGAGATAAAAAACAAAAATGACATTGAAAATCAGTCGCCGCTTTTCCAGCCACCGGAAATAATAAAGGCGATTTATTGCACGAGCTGGTGCGCCGGTTCGCCGAGCCGGGTGAATTATATCGTGAATCTCATCAAAGAAACCGAATTGAACGCCGTAGTCATCGACATCAAGGACTACTCCGGTTATGTGGCTTATAACATCAAAAATCCGGATGTCGAGAAATACAAAGCCAAAGAAATCCGCATGCCGCGGATAAACACGCTGATAAAGCGGCTGCACGATGAGGGAATTTATGTCATCGCCCGGCAGACGGTTTTTCAGGATCCGGTTCTCGCCAAGGCGCGGCCGGACCTGGCGATTAAAACCTCTTCGGGAAAATTATGGCTCGACAACCTGAAACTTGCCTGGCTCGATCCTTCTTCCGAAGAGGTTTGGGATTACAATATCGCCATCGCCAAAGATGCTTTGAGCCGCGGCTTCGACGAAATAAACTTCGACTACATCCGTTTTCCCTCGGATGGCAATCTGCGTGACATAGCATTTCCTTTTTACGACAGCGCTAAACCGAAGGCGGAAGTGCTCGTTGGTTTTTTCGCCAAACTTCGCGAGGAAACCAAAGGCAAGGTTATCTCCGCCGATTTGTTCGGTCTGTCGGCGATTAATTATGACGATTTGGGCATCGGTCAGATTATCGAATCGGCTTATCTTAATTTCGATTTCGTGTGCCCGATGATGTATCCGTCTCATTATGCCGCGGGATTCTTAGGTTATCCGAATCCGGCCAAGTTTCCCGGAGAAGTGGTGGGATACTCCGTAGCTTCCGCGGCAAGACGGGAAAATATTCTTAGAGAAAATCAAGTCGAAGCGAAAATCGGAAAGCTCCGACCCTGGCTGCAGGATTTTAATTTAGGCGCGAAATATGACGCCTCAATGGTGAGGAGCGAAATTGATGCCGCGGAGATGAACGGCGCGAGCGGCTGGTTGCTTTGGAATGCGAGCAATTGGTACACCAAAAGCGCCTTAAAAACAGAACCGCCAAAAACCGTTGATTTGAATTAGCCGTTTTCCTCCACTTCGCGGATAAGACAGAAAGGCGTCTGCTCGCGAGATTGGCCGATGGGGTTGTCTTTGAAAACTTTTTGGCAGAAATCATTATTTATTTCCGGAGACGATTTACCGAGTACCTTCAAACCCAAATCGTTCGCGTCCACCACGGCGGTTTCCAAACCGGTTTTTTCCTTGATTCTTTTCGCGGCTGATTCGGGGTCGAGCGGCGGAAGTTTGGCGCATTTATTGTATGGAGGAATGACGTAATCCGCCGGACCGTCGATGGTATCAATGCCGTGACCGGCAACGATATAGAAAACGCCTTTGGCGCCGAAGGGCTTGGTCAGGGCGGAGGCGACGGCGGCGAGAAGTATCCTCGCTACGCCGGCTTCGCGGATGGCGATTTCCATTGTCCACGGGCTGGCGATACCGATGCCGTATTTGGATTTATGCACGAATTTCAATAAAAATCTGGCGAGCCGGGAGGGTTTGATCTGGTCGATGGGAATGGTCCGGCCCTGGCTCGCGCAAAGAGCTTTTTCGCTCACGAAAAGAAGGTCGTTTCTTTGAGCTAAGGGTTTTACGTATTTTTCCGCCACCTCCGCCATATCATCGGCGGGAGTGATGAGATGGGTTTTTATAGGCAAACGGAGATAACGTTGGCCATCCACAGAGATAAATTCGTTTTTGCCGGGATTGGTAACCATATCCTGATTTTAACCGTAGGCCGGGATGGTCGGCAAGAGATTGAAATCGACTCGAGGATGTGGGAATATCAAAAAATACATAAAGGATGGAAATTCCGGAAAACAAATTGATTAGCGGTCGGTCTTTCTCATGGACTAACCATGCCCGGTTGAAGATGAGACAGTATAGTTTGTCCGAACAGAGAGTGAAACGGGTGGCTAACCACCCCGAACGGGTCGAAGAAGGAGTCGCTCCGAGGACGACCGCGGCGATGCAGAAAGCCGGAACGAGCAAAAAACATCACGAGATTTGGGTGATGTTCCAAGAAGTGAAGCTTCGCAACGAAAAACAGAAAAGAATCATTTCCGCCTGGCGTTATCCGGGCGCGACCAAACCCGGCCGGCCCCTGCCGCAGGAAATAATTTCCGAGATCGAGCAAGCAACGGAAGCGGAAGAATAAATATGTACGAATTGAATACGGAGAAATTTTCCGGCCCGATGCAAAAACTCCTTGAGCTTATCGAGGAGAAAAAACTTGAAATTACCGAGTTTAGCTTAGCGGAAATAACCGCCGATTTTCTGGAATACGTGAAAAAAATCGAAGAGGCGGAACCGCGCCTCCTCGCGGATTTTGTGGCGGTAGCGGCCAGGCTATTGCTCATCAAATCGCGCTGTCTTCTGCCGGATTTGCCGATTACCGACGAAGAGAAAGGGGATATTCTCGACTTGGAAGAGCGGTTGAGAATTTACAAGCAATTTCAAGAAGCGAAATCGCTCATCGGCCAGTTTTGGAATCGGGGACTGGTCTCTTACGGCCGGGAATTTTTGCCGGTGGCAGGAATCGGCTTTTTTTATCCTCCGGGCAAACTTGATGCCGTCTCTCTGCGCGCCAAGATAGACGAGCTGTATAGTCTGGCTTCCGCGGAACGACTGGAGGAATCGCGGGAAGAAATGCTTAATTTTGAAAAATATCTGGGCGAACTTACCGAACGCATCCGGGAAGGAATGTCGAACTTCCGCGAAGCGATCAGCGGCCGCAAAAAAGAAGAAATTATCGTTATGTTTATCGCCCTTCTTCATTTATTGAAAGAAAATCTGGTCAGAATTAGCCAGGACGGGCAATTTTCTGATATTGTTATTGTGTCTGAAAAATGAGCGACTTGGAATCAAAAATAGAATCTCTGCTTTTCGCTTACGGCGAGCCGTTGGAATTTCGCAAACTGGCGGATATTTTGGGCGCGAACGCGGAAGAAGTCGAAAAAGCCGGCCGGAATCTCGCGGAAAATTTGTTATCAAACAAACGGGGACTGCGGATTATTTTTTCCGGCGAGTCCCTGCAATTGGTTACGGCGCCGGAGTCCGGGCCGCTCATTGAAAAATTAATCAAAGGAGAATTAAAAGAAGAACTCACGCCGGCGAGTTTGGAGACCTTAAGCATTGTCGCGTACCTGGGGCCGGTTCCGCGGTCGTCCGTGGAGTACATCCGGGGAGTCAATTCCAGTTTTACCCTGCGCAATCTCATGATTCGCGGTTTAGTCGAGAGATCGCCTCATCCGAAAAGACAGAATGCTTATCTTTATCGGCCGGCGGCGGCGTTCCTGCGGCATCTTGGGTTTGCGGAAATAACCGAATTGCCGGATTTCGCGAAATATCGGGAGCTTGGGAATATTTTCGAAAGAAATGAAAAAAATAATTAAATGGTCATTTGTCCTTCTCGCGGCGACCGGATGCGTTTTCGCCGTTAGATTTGGCGTTACTTCCTTGGCGGACGTTCCTCCGGCTTTGGAGACCGCCAATATCACGGAATTTTCGGGAAAAAACGAGCTTCTTTCGGCCGAAAAAACCGCGATTGATTTGCCGGAGGATTTCAAGGCCGAAGCGGCGGGGGTTTTTGATTTGTCTTGCGGCTGTAAAATTCTATCGTTTAAGGGGCAGAATCGCTGGCCGCTCGCTTCCCTGACAAAATTGATGACTGCGGTAGTGGCGCTTGAGAATATCGGCGCGGATGAAACGATAGTCATAGGTGAAAAGGCGATTGCGTCCGCGGGTTCAAACGGCGGCCTCTATATTGGAGAACGATTCTCCGTGTCCGATTTAATCAAGGCGATGATGGTAACTTCTTCGAACAGCGCCGCCTCGGCCCTGGCTGATTCTCTTCCCGAAGGAGGATTCGTGCGGCTGATGAACGCGAAAGCCGCGGAAATCGGCCTGACCGAGACCAGTTTTTTCGAACCGATCGGGCTATCCGTCCTTAATCAATCGACAGTCGATGATGTTATTAAACTGGCTGGATATATCAGGGAAAAACAGCCGATTATTTTTGAAACGAGCCGTCGGATGAGGGAAACAATCACGGAGAAAAAAACCAACAAGACGCGACAGCTCGTCAATATCAATTCTTTCGCCGGCCGGCCCGATTTTCTGGGCGGAAAAACCGGCTATACGGAAGAAGCCGAAGGCAATTTACTCTCGATTTTCCGCACGACTAAAGGAATAGCGTTTTTTGTCGTTTTCGGCGCCGCGAACCGTTTCGGCGAAACGGAGAAATTATTGAAACAAATAAATGGCTTCGGAAGCGATTAGGGCGTTAGGAATAACCATTATCGCTTTTTTCGCCGCGCTGACAATCACGCCGGCGGTTTTTCGCGGACTTGCCAAATTTGGCGTAAAAAAACAGATACGAACTTCGGAGTCGGCGCCGATATTTTCGGCTCTCCATGCCAAGAAAGCCGGCACGCCGACGATGGGAGGGGTAATTATCTGGTTTACCGTACTCGGCCTGGCGATCGTTCTCTTTATCCTCGGAAGATTTCAAAATGGGTTTTTCGACCATCTTGATTTTATCGACCGGGCCCAGACATATCTGCCTCTCGCGGCCATACTTATCGCCGCCCTATTCGGTTTGGCAGACGATCTTTTGGGGGTATTGCGGATAGGAACGAAAGGAGGCGGACTGTCAGTGCGCTATAAGCTCTTGATGTACGCGGGAATCGGCGCCATCGGCGCCTGGTGGTTTTACGCGCCCCGCAATCTCGATTGGCATATTCTGCACGTGCCTTTTGTCGGAAATTTCGACATCGGCTGGTGGTACATTCCGTTTTTTATTCTGGTCATCGTGGCGAGCGCTTTTTCCGCCAATGAAGCGGACGGCTTGGACGGATTGCTCGGCGGGATATCTCTTTTTATATTCGGCGGATTTTTAATCGTGGCCCTTATGCTTCACCGTTACGATCTGGCGGCGATGATCGGCGCGATTATCGGCAGTTTGCTCGCTTTTCTCTGGTTTAATATTTATCCGGCCAAATTTTTTATGGGAGACACCGGTTCGATGACCTTAGGCATCACTATGGGAGTTATCGCCATGCTTACCAATACCGCTTTACTCCTGCCGATTTTCGCTTTTCCGTTAGTACTCGAATCCCTTTCGGTCATTGTTCAGCTTTTCGGGAAAAAAGTTTTCAAGCGGAAAATTTTTCTTTCAACGCCGATTCATCACCATTTCGAAGCGTTAGGCATGCCGGAATCGCAAATTACCATGCGCTTTTGGATAATCGGTTTTGTCTTTGCCGCCTTTGGCGTGGCGCTTTTTTTCCTGGATACTATAATTTAAAGCAAGCATGTTAATCGTTTATACCGGAAACGGCAAAGGTAAAACGACCGCGGCTCTCGGCGCGGCGGTTCGCTTGGCCGGCCGCGGACGAAAAGTTTTTTTTATGAAATTCATCAAGACGCAACCGTCCGGTGAGGATTTCGTCGAAATAAAAAGCGGAAACAACGGCGAGGTTCGGATGGAAAAATGCGGTCTGGGTTTTGTCGGGATGCCCGGCGATGTCCTGTCGCGGGAAAAACACGTTGAAGCCGTGAAAAAAGGATTGGAAAAAATAACAACGGAAAAAAACAACTGGGACGCTTTTATTTTTGACGAGATAAATACGGCGGTTTCGCTCGGATTGATTCCGGAAAAACAAATTCTCGACTTAGCCGGGGAAATTTCCGCAAAAAATAAAATAGTGATATTGACCGGTCGGGGAGCGCCTGATTCTTTTATTCGGGCGGCGGATTTAGTTACGGAGATGAAAGAGATAAAACACCCTTTCCAGCAAGGGAAAATAGCCGAAGAGGGGCTGGATTATTAATATCAAATGATTCTTCTCGTAAAAAACGTTCGGATTGTCGACGGAAGCGGTCAGCCGCCTTATAAGGCCGACGTGATCGCGGTTAACGGCCGCATTACCGGGATAGGCAATTTTAGCGACAAACGCGCGGATAGGGTAATCAACGGCTTAGGCGGATATCTAGCGCCCGGATTCATCGATGTCGATACCGATACCGATCACTGTCTGGATTTGTTTCGCAATCCGCAGCATAAATCTTTTCTGCGGCAAGGAGTAACGACTGTCCTCGGCGGGCTTTGCGGCAGCTCGCTCGCGCCGATTCTTTACGGCCATCTTGATTCGATGCGATGGTGGAGCGACAGCCGGGGAATCAATGTTGATTGGCGAACGGAGAAAGAGTTTCTCCGTTCGTTGCGGCGGCTGCCTCTCGGCGTGAACTTCGGAACATTAGTCGGCCATTACACTCTTCGTTTCGATATCGCGGGCGAACGGGAAAGAATACAAAAAAGCGAGCTGGCGGTAATGGAAAAAATGCTTTCTGATTCGCTCCGCGACGGAGCTTTCGGTTTGTCTTTCGGTCTGGGTTTTGTTTCGGAACAAAAAACATCCCGCGCCGAAATCAGCGCTTTAGCGAAAATAATCCGTTGTTCCGACGCGATTTGCGCTTTGCATCTCCGAAACGACCGGGAGGGATTTTTAGAATCCGTCAAGGAAGCGGGAGATATCGCCAGAGAAATGCCGGTCATCATCAGTCATTTTTATCCTTCGACGGCCAACGAGGCCAGATACGAAAAGGCGCTGGATTTAATTGCCGCGTCTCCTTCTCTTTATTTCGATATCAATCTGCGAAAAGAAAAGAATATCGCCTTAAGGTCTTTCTTGCCGATGGAATTTTCCGGCAAGGACGCGGATTTTATAACTGCCGAAATTTCCAAACCAGCCATTGCCGGCCGTATCAGGCGGAAATGGACGGGTTACGATTATCGCAACATGAGGATAATCCGGGCGCCGCGGCAGGAATATCTGGAAGGAAAAACAATTCATGATTTCGCCCGTAATCGCGACTTGCTCCCAGCCGAAGGATTGCTTGAGCTGATGAAGATGACCCGGTTGCGGGGCGCTGTTGCCGAACCGCGGCCTCTGCCGGAATTGAGTTTGCTCGCCAGTCGGCACGAACGCGGTCTTATCGCCTCCAATTCGTCCGAATCACTCGAGGTCAAGGGGAATGGCAATGTTTTTATGGAATATCTTGCCGCGGTTACGGATAAAATTCCTTTGGAAGAAGGGATTCGCAAAATAACTTTTTTGCCGGCCAAACTCCTTGGTCTTCGCGATCGAGGATTGATTAAAGAGGGATATGTGGCGGACATGGTCGTTTTCAATGATTATCGCGTCAAAGACGTGATTGTTTCCGGGAAACAAGCCGTAAGAGACGGTGAGTGCGCGGACGCGGCCGCCGGAAAAATTTTAATTCATCATGCTGAAAAAAAACGCCGATAAAGCAATTTTCCTGACTGTTTTATTCCTGATAATTCTCGGCTTGGTGATGCTTGTCAGCGCTTCGTCAGAGCTTGGCAAGGCGAAATTCGGCGATCCGTATTATTTTTTAAAGCACCAGTCAACATACGGATTGGCGCCGGGCATTTTGGGGTTTTTGCTCGGGTTGTTTTTGCCACTCAAGTTTTTCCGGCGCGCCGCGCTCCCGTTTCTCCTTCTCAATGTTCTTGGTCTGATTCTGATTTTCACTCCGCTTGGCGGACATTACGGCACAGCTGACCGCTGGCTCGTCCTCGGGCCTTTCAATTTTCAGCCCTCCGAAGCGCTTAAATTCACTTTCATGCTTTATCTGGCCGCCTGGCTTGCGTCGCGAGTTAAGAATCGCCGGACGGATTTCTGGGAAAGTTTCGTGCCGTTCATAACCATCAGCGGGATAATCGCTTTTATTCTGTTCAGCCAGCCGTCGACCAGTACGGTACTTATCTTGATGCTCTCGGCGCTGACTGTTTATTTCGTAAACGGCGCCCGGTGGTCGTATATCGCCGGACTGATATTCCTCGGCGCAATCGCTTTCACGGCCGTTATTATTGTCACGCCTTATCGATTACAACGGGTTACTTCTTTTATTCATACTGACGCGGACCCGCAAGGATCGCGTTACCATTTGAACCAATCGCTTATCGCCATCGGTTCCGGCGGCTGGGTCGGCGCGGGATACGGCAATTCCGTTTCCAAAATAAGATATCTTCCGGAACCGATAGGCGATTCGATTTTTTCCATCATCGCCGAAGAATTCGGTTTCATCGGAGCGATTTTTTTCATCCTTCTTTATTTTATTTTGGTTATCGCCGGGATAAGGGGAAGCCGGGGAGTGCGCAATCAATTCGGCCGTTTGACTCTTGTCGGATTCAGCACCGTTATCGGTTTGCAGGCATTTATTCATATCGCCTCCGTTTCCGGTCTTCTGCCGATGACCGGCGTGCCTTTGCCGTTTATCAGCTACGGCGGAACGTCTCTGGTTTCTTTTATGACGATGTCGGGATTAATGATCAATGTCTTGCGCAACGCCTAAACATGAAAGAAGCCGTTAAAAAAAGTCCAAAAAGACGCATTGTCCTCGCCGGAGGGGGAACCGGCGGCCATTTTTATCCTTTGTTTGCCGTAGCGGTGGAGCTGCAGATTCTGGCGGCGAGAGGGAAAAGGGAATTGGATATTTATTATGTCGGCAGCGCGCCCGATGATTATCTCGCGAAATTCGAAGCGAACAACATTATGATTCGCCGAACCGTTTCCAGCCGACCCCGCAAATCATTCGACCCCGCGAGTATTTGGGAATGGCTCAAATTCAGTTTCGCCGTTATCCAGTCGCTTTGGCATCTTTTTTGGATTATGCCGGATGCGATTTTTTCCAAAGGAGGGCCGGGCGCTTTGGCGGTGGTTTTTGCCGCGGCTTTTTACCGGATTCCCATCTCTATCCATGAATCCGATTCCATTCCCGGAATCACCAATCTTTTTTCCGGCCGTTTTTCCCGCTTGATTTTTCTGGCTTTCGGCGAAGCGGGAGAGTATTTTCCGCGAAAGAAAGAAAAAACTGCAGTCGGGAATCCCATCCGGCGTTATTTGATTTCCGAAATCCCGGACAGCGCCGCGGCCAAAAAATTCTTGGGATTCGATCCGGAAATGCCGCTTATTTTCGTGCTGGGCGGTTCGCAGGGCGCGACAAGGATAAATTCGGCTGTCGCCTCCGGCTTGAAAGATTTTTTGGAATTCAGCCAGGTCCTACACCAAGTCGGAAGAAACAATTACTCTGTTTTCGAAAAAGAAGCAGGGGAGGCGTTATCTTTCGTGCCGGAATGGAACCGGGAAAAATATGTCTTTGTCGATTATTTTGACGACGAAATCAAAGAGGCCCTCGCAGCCAGCGACCTGATCGTTTCGCGCGCCGGAAGCGCCATTTTCGAGATTGCCGCTTTCGGCAAACCGAGCATATTGATTCCTTTGCCGGAATCGGCCGGCGGACATCAGCAAAAAAACGCCGAAATTTACGCCGCCACCGGAGCAGGGGAGATATTGACCGATGCGGACATAGCTGAAGGAAAATTAGTTTCGCGCTGCCGGGAAATTTTAACGAATGAAGAATTAAGGCGGGAAATGTCGGAAAAGGCCCGAGATTTCGCCAAACCGGCCGCCGCTTCAATTATTGCCCAAAAAATATTAGAATTAGCCGATGATTAGGGTGAGATTCGCGCCCAGTCCGACCGGTTATCTTCATATCGGTAGCGTGAGAACGGCGCTTTTTAACTGGATTTTAGCCAAAAAAGAGGCCGGCGTTTTCATTCTTAGAATCGAGGACACCGACCCGGAACGATCCAAGCCGGAGTTTGAAGAAGATATAATCAGGGGTTTGCAAACTCTTGGCTTTCAATGGGACGAGTTTTACCGGCAGAGCGACCGGAAAGCGATTTATCGGGAATATCTGCAAAAACTATTCGATGCCGGCCGGGCTTATCCGTGCTTTTGCTCCAAAGAAGAGCTGGAACTGGAACAACAGGCGATGATTTCTCAAGGTATTCCGCCTAAATATAACGGCCATTGCCGCGGTCTGACCAGAAAAGAGACAGAAGAAAGAATAGGGAAGGGGGAGAAGTACGTCCTTCGGCTTCGAATTCCCGAAAATGAAAAAATTTCTTTTCGCGACCTTATCCGCGGCCAAGTGGAATTCGACGCGAATCTGATAGGCGATTTCGTCGTCGCCAAAAACTTCGAAGAGCCGCTTTATAATTTTACGGTGGTCGTCGATGATTTTCTCATGAAAATTACCCATGTCGTCCGCGGAGAAGATCATATTTCGAATACGCCGAGACAAATTTTGGTATTCCGGGCAATTGCCGAGGAGCCGCCGCTATTCGCCCACCTGCCGCTTATTTTAAATCCGGACCGCAGCAAAATGTCGAAAAGATACGGCGACGTTTCTCTCCGTTCTTACCTCAAGGACGGTTATCTTCCGGAAGCGATTCTGAATTTTCTTGCTCTGCTCGGCTGGCATCCGTCCGACAGCCGGGAGATTTTTTCGATTGATGAAATCAAGGATGAATTTGATTTGAAAAAAATTCAGAAAGGAGGAGCGGTTTTCAACATCGAGAAATTGAATTGGCTGAATCGCCAATATATGGCGCGGATGCCGGATGAAGAATTTATTGCCGGAGCGCAAACATTTCTGCCGGACGGCTGGCAACTGTCTTCGACCATCGCCGCGGCTGTCCGCGATCGGATAAATAAATTATCCGAAATTAAAGAACAGGTTTCTTTCTTTTTCGTTCTGCCGGATTACCCGGTCGAACTTCTCTATTGGAAAGGTCAGGCCGAAGGAGCGGGGGATAATCTTCATCTTATAGCCGACGCGCTTATGAAAATGAGCGAAGGAGATTTCTCCGCGGCGGAATTGGAGAAAGGCATCGTTAAAATCATTCCGGCGGGCAAGACCGGAAATTTTCTTTGGCCGTTGCGCGTCGCCTTATCCGGTTTGCGCGCATCGCCCGGTCCTTATGAAATCATGGCCTCTTTAGGCAAAGAAGAGACGTTAAAAAGGATAAGTACCGCCTTGGAAAAGTTATGATGAAAAGATATCCGGCAGAAATGGTGAAGAAAACACTCACGGCGGCTTTGGTGATATGTTTGGCCTGCGGTTTTTTGGGACGCGTCTTAGCCGTCGATCCTGCGGACGTTCGCGGAAAAATCGACCAAAAAAATCGCGAACTCGAACTCATTAAAAACCAGATTGCCGGGACCGAAAGCAAGATAGATGAGCTTAGCACTCAAGGCAATACTTTGAAAAGGGAACTTTCCTCCATCGATTACGAAGTTAAACAGCTCGATTTGGGCATTCGCTCAAGTGAAGTGAATATTGAAAAACTCGGATTGGAGCTCGAAGACCTCGACAACCGTTTGGCGACGACAAAAACCGAAATTACGGGCAAGCGAGAAGCGATTGCTCAGCTTATTAAAGAAATTTACCAGGCCGACAAGGAGGGTATGCTTATTCAATTTTTGCGCGGCAAAAGCTTGGCCGATACAGTTTTCGACTTAAGAACCATAGAAGATTTTCAGAATAGTTTAATGGTAAATATCGTCGAGCTTAACGATCTTGTCGGTGAAATCGGCGGGAATATTCGCGAATCGACCGAGAAAAAAAGCGAACTCAAAATCGAACAGCAAACTTTGATAAACCGTCAGGGTATCGCGAAAGAAACCAAGACGAATCGGCAGAATTTGCTTGTTTTAACCAAGAATCAGGAAAAAATTTACCAGACCGAATTAACCAAACTGGAGAAAAGACGCGCGGAAACCGAAACGGAAATCGGCCAATACGAAGAGGAGTTGCGGGTAAAAATCGACCCGACTATTTTGCCGGGCGTTCGTTCCGGCGTCCTTGCTTTTCCGGTGCCTGGCGGACGAATCACCCAGGGTTACGGTCGGACGGCTTTCGCCATAAGGACTTATTCGAATCAATGGCATAACGGCATCGACATCGGCCGCTATCTCGGCGCGGAAATCATAGCCGCCGAATCCGGCGAAGTCGTTGCTGTCGGAAATCAGGACCTTTTCTGCCGCGGGGTCGGCTACGGCAACTATGTTGTTATCAAGCACAACAACAATCTGACCACGCTTTACGGCCATCTTTCGCGATACATCGTGAAAAAAGGCGACCAGGTGAATCGCGGCCAGCTTATCGGCTATATGGGCAAGACCGGCTGGTCAACCGGTCCGCATCTGCACTTTGCCGTTTACAGCTCCGCGACTTATATTTTGAAACAAAGCCGTTTTTGCGGTCCGATGCCGGTAGGCGGAGACATCAATCCCCAGAATTATCTTTGATGACAAAAATAATCGCCAAAGAATGGAATGATTTTATCGCCGAACGGGGCGGTGATTTTCTCCAGTCCTGGGAATGGGGTGAGTTTCAAGAATTGAATAACGAGAAAATATTCCGTTTGAACGAAGAAAATGCCAAAGTTTTGCTGGTCCGGCAAAATTCGCCCTTCGGCATTTCTTATCTTTACGCGCCGCGCGGGCCGGCGATAAAAAGCAAAGAAGAATTAGCGGAAATTTTGAATAAAATAATCGGGGTCGGACGAAAAGAAAAAGCGAGCTTCGTCAAGATTGAACCGGTTTCGCCTTCCTCGCGGATTGCCGCAGAAGAGCTCGCGGCCCTTGGTTTGATGCCGGTGAAGAGGCATCAGCCGGAATTGACCCGGATAATCGACCTCTTGAAAAGCGAGAGTAATTTATTAAAAGATATGGAAGCCGAAACCCGTTACGCCATCCGGACGGCGGAGAAAAGGGGAGTGATCTTCGAAAAATATTCCGCGGCGGAGGTCGATGAAGAAAAATTCCGGGAATTCTGGACTATTTTCAGTAAAACTTTTGAGCGGCACGAACTGGTTTCTCATCCGCGGAAATATTATCTGAATCTTTTCCGGCTCAACGGGGAAGTCCGCGCCGAGCTATTTCTGGCGAAATTGGAAAGAGAGACCATCGCCGCCGCCATCCTGCTTGTTTTCCGGAAAACCGCGGTTTATCTCCATGCCGCATCGGCCGTCGGATTCGGCCGTTATAATGCGCCGTCGTTTTTGCTTTGGCGGATGATGCGCGAAGCGAAAACAAGCGGTTGCGAAAAATTCGATTTATGGGGGATAAGCCATACGGAAAAAAAATGGCAGAACATCACCTATTTCAAAAAAAGATTTGGCGGTCAGGAAGTCGCTTATGCCGGCGCCTGGGATTATGTCCTGCGTCTCTGGCCTTATCGCGTCTTTTGTTTGTCGCGCCGACTTGGCGGAATTGCGCGCCGTCTGCGGCAAGGGTAAAATAAGAGCATGAATATCGACAGCGGAAAACTGAACGAGATAGTCGATCTTTCGAAAGCGGCCCTTCCGAGTTTTATCATGGCGCTGAAAAATATCGGCAATATATTCGTCGCCGTATTCGAATTTATCGCCGGCCTTATTCGGCAGGTGATAGAGTCGCTTTAATATTATTACCTGTCGCATAATATATCTTTTGCGACAGATATTTAGGTTAATATCGCCATATGGCCTTGAAAACCCCTAAAAATAGGCAAAAACCCTTAGTTTTCTTTATCGGCATCGGTGGCATCGGCATCAGCTCGCTCGCCCGCTGGTTTTTGGCTCAAAATTGGGTTGTGGTCGGTTCTGATATCATCGAGAACTCAATCACTCAAGAATTGCGTAAAGAAGGCGTCAAGGTCAAAATAGGCCATAAAAAGGCCAATCTGCCTTTAAACGCGGCTTTGGTCATTTACAGTATTGCCGTTCCTTTGGATAACCCGGAAATAACAGAAGCCAAACGTCTTGGTATCGAAATCATCCTCTGGGAGGCGTATCTCGGCCGGATGACCAAGGACCATGTCACCGTGGCCGTGGCCGGCAGCCATGGCAAGAGCACGACCACGGCAATGCTTGCCGCGATACTCATCGAAGCCGGTTACGACCCGACGGTTTTCTTCGGTAGCAAGTTTTTTCCCGATGCCCGCGGAGGCCGGACTAATTTCCGGTTAGGTAAAAGCCCGTTCTGGATAATCGAAGCGGATGAATACAAAGACCATTTTTTGAATTACCGCCCTTGGGCCGCGGTTATAACCAACATCGAATACGAGCATACCGATTATTTTAAAAACGAAGCCGCGACCCGAAAATCATTTCTTGCCTTCTCAAAAAAGATAGATAAAAAAGGATTTATTGTTTTGAACCGCGAGGATAAAAATAGCCGGCTGATTTCTCCGTCAATCAATTTAAGAAAAGTTTGGTTTTCCGACAAGCAGGCAAAACAAATAGCGCTGTTGAGAAAAAT
>CAYGEM010000006.1:0-22396 GCA_964348915.1 uncultured Candidatus Saccharibacteria bacterium
ATAAAAAGTCGAGAATAATCCGCCCTCCTATATAATTTCAGCATAAATCAGCTGAAATCTGTATGGATCGGCGGTAACAATAAAGATAAATAATCGATGAAAAAGATAGTTTCTTTATTTAGTGTTGTTGCTTTGATTATTGGTGTAATCGCTTTTACTACGCCGTCAGTTAAAGCGCTTGTTCCAGCCGGCACACTGACCGGTGCGGTAATTTCCGTAGATATTGGTCAGATTCTTGCGATAAATCCTTTAACCGTCACTAATGGCGCTCCAGGCGATATTACTGCCGCCCTCGACATCCTCATTCAGATTCCGGCTGGCGTTAACGCTATTTGGGACCTGGATGATGTCACGGCAGTTTTGGCCGGTACCGCCGCTGCTAAAGCGAGTACCACCGTGGCATATGATGACACTAAAACATTAAGAGTTAATGTAACGGCTGATTTTAACGCTGATGATACTGCTGTTTTAACCGCTGTTGCCGTTGGCGCCAACGTCACCTCAACCGGCGCGTTAGGCGCTTTTGTCTATGGGACAGACGGTTTGTATGTTGATGTTGATGCCCCCAATGGACTGGTGTCTGTAGGAGATAGACGCTTGGCTATCGGTGATGCCGCGAACGAAGGACTTGGTTATGTCGCCGGGACCGTTGTAGCTCCGGGTGACACTGATATTAATGGTATCACAGTACTAACCGCTGTTGCCGCTGGCGCCAATGTCACTTCAACCGGCGTCGTCGGAGCTTTCGTTTATGGTGCTGATGGATTGTATGTTGATACCGATGCTCTTGGCGCTGTTAATAACGGCGATCGTCGTTTAGCTGTCGGCAACCTTCCTGCCGAAGGTTCTGACTATGCGGCTGGCACTGTTGTTGCCCGTGACACCTTAATTGTTTCAGGATTAAGTTTTATCGGTCATACAGCCGCCACCGGAGCTACGGCTCTGGACTGGTCTGTTGACGGCGCTCTTTACGGAAACGGAGACGCCAACACCCAAGTCACCGTTTTGAATGGTGTCGAAGATACCTTGACCGTCGTTACCGTCACTCCCACAAGCGCGGTCGTGGGCACCCAAACCACCCATGCTCTTACCTTTACTATTCCGGCCACCGGAGTTCTTCCGGATGACGGACAAATAGTAATCACTTTCCCGGCTGGATTTACAGTGGCGACCGCCGCTGTTACCGGCGTTACCGGCATTGATGGCGCTTTTGCCATCGCTCTTGCCAGCCCGGCAGTGACTTTGACTCGTGATGACACAGGCGCTAATGCCACAACCGGTGCGAAGACCCTAACGGTAAACCTGATTACTAACCACGCGACTGCTAACAGCACTTATGTGGTTACAATACGCACCAATACGGCTGCTGGCGAACTGTTGGCTACGGGAAACTCCACCGCTTTCCTGATTAATCCGGTAAACATCGCTAATCTGGCGTGTTTGGGTTCAAGCGCTCCCGGAAATGTTTATTTGGGTTGGACCGTTCCGGTCGGCGCGACCGGCGGATATGTTGCGCATTATTCGACCGGAGATATAACCACCGAAAATTTGTTTAATGGCGCGACTAACTTCGCTGGCGCCGCCGCCTGGGTAAACGGCACGATTGGTTCGAGTGTCGGTGCCCAGCTTGTTACCGGACTTTCTGCGGGCGGCACCTACTTCTTTAATATTAAAGCCAAAGGAGCGGGGACAAGTTTGTCGGCGATTTCCAATGCCGGAGTGGTTTGTGCCGCTGGAAGCTCTGCGACCAGCTCTACTGCCACCACAACTTCTAAACCGTCCTCATCGATTGTTACTCCGTCAAGCGGCTCTACTTCTGCCGCTGAAACGCCGGTGACGATTACCGGCGCAAGCTCGGACAATGGAGCTTCATCTATTAAAAAAGTTGAAGTTTCAACCGATGGCGGCACTACTTGGGCTGAAGCCGCTTCAGTAACTTCCAATAATAGTTACGGATTCTCCTGGACATATAGTTGGACAATGCCGGCAGAAGGTCCGCACACGATAAAAACGCGCGCGACAAACTGGGCCGGAGTTGTCGAAACTCCCAGCGCGGGCATAACCGTAACGGTTTCTCCTAAGTCCGGCATAATCCAGTTGTTGCCTGGCCAAACCGCTCCGGCTGGCACCACAACGACTGCCGCGGCTACAATTAGCGCTATGCCGTACGCGAATCCAGTTGGCGCGACCCAGATCACCGCTAACATCGCCTACTTGCAAGAGCAGTTGTTGACTCTGTTACAGCAATTGGTTGCTTTGCTTCAAACCCAACTGCAAACATTAGGGCATTAGGTTTAGTTTCAGTTTTCTCCGCGAATCCAAAACCCCCCGTCCGCCCCCGCCTTCCGGCGGGTGGCGGAGCGGGGGGTTTTGCGCTGTTCCCGCTTCCGCGGGGGCGGCTTTGCTAATTTAATCTCAATCTAATCCCTCCAAAAAAACCTCACGACTTCCAACGATCGTACCAAGAAGTGAGTTTTCGTTTTCTTCCATTTTTTCATCCGCTTCCTTTTTTATCCGCTTTTGTAAACCTCACGACTTCCAACGATCGTACCAAAACGTGAGTTTTTCATTCGCCCCCTCGTTTTTTTATTGTCCCGGTTTTTTTATTCCATCTCCTTCCCCAAACCTCACGTCTTTCAACGATCGTACCAAGAAGTGAGGTTTCATTTTTAATCACCCCCGCCGATAGCGGGGGTTTTGCGTGAACAATCCTTTTGTTGTTTGATGGTTGTTTGGAGAAGAATCCTCATCGCAGATAGCTACTAAACAGAGAGCCACATCCGCGGCTCTCTGTTTGTGTATAGTGTCATTTTGTATTATTCAACGATCGTCGAATCGCGTGTTTCCGCGCCGTTCTGCGTTCAGCTCGCGTCAATTTGACTTCAGGTTTTCCCTTGCTATACTTTTGGAGATGAGCGAAGCTACTATTCTCAAAAGAGAACTAAAGGCGATAGTCAAGGAAAGCGTCCGTGAAGTTCTCGTCCAAGAATTGATGAGATTAAGGGCGGTCGCCTTGCCTTTCGTTTCTTCCAAAGAACAGAAAAATATCGAGCGGCTTTACAAAAAGCCCTCCAATAAACCCGCCAAGATTATCGAGGTTTCGGTATGAATTGGGAAATATGTTTTTCCAAGGATTCCCGGCGTTTTTTGGGCGATAACCATCTTGATGAAAGTTCTGTATTAAACAGAATTGTTCTTGTTTTGCGGAAATTTCAGGGAGAAGAAGTAAGCATCGACGTCAAAAAACTTCGGGGCGCGTGGAAGGAATTTTATAGAATCAGAGACGGGAAATTGAGGATAATAGCGAGCTTTCAGTTCGAGCTCCATCAGGTTTATATCGAGCGGATAGATCGACGAGGCGGCGTTTATAAACCATAATAAGACCCTCCATCTAATCCCTCCCTAAAAAACCTCACGACTTCCAACGATCGTACCAAGAAGTGAGTTTTCTATGCTATAATATCTTTATGTTCGGGGGAAAGAATAAAATGGACAGATTAGATAAATGAGCAAGCCCGGTATAGGTAAATTGGTTCTCGAGTTTTTGGCTGACGAGTCCTTGCCGGTCGCCGCCCTTATCGGGGCCATAGTCACGTCCGGCTATGGAGCTTCGGCCTGGAAGCTCAATAAGCGTCGGCGGGAAATAGAGGCGGCTTGGCGCGGAGAGAAAACAGAGCAAGGGATTACGCAACAAAGATTTTACAGTTTGCTCTCAAGATTGAAAAAGGAGGGGCTGATTGACAGTGAAGAGAAGCGTTGGTTTATAACTAAAAACGGGCGCGCAAAATTAGACCGACTTAAATCCGCTCTTCTGCCCAAAAGACAATATCGAAAAGAAATTGAATCTTCGGTAAAAATAATTATTTTTGATATTCCCGAGAAAGAAAGGAAAAAAAGAGACTGGTTGAGGGAGAAGCTTGTTGCTTTAGATTTTAGAATGCTTCAGAAAAGCGTTTGGTGGGGAAAAACCAAAATTCCCGAGGATTTTTTGGAAGACCTAAAGCTCCTCGGTCTTCTTCGCTACGTCGATATATTTTCCATTGCCAAGTCCGGCTCTCTTCGTAAGTTTGAATAATTTTTAATCAAGATCATTTCTCGATCTCCCGAAGACGTAAAACTCACGTTTTCCAACGATCGTACCAAGAAATGAGTTTTTATTTTAGCCGCCGGTTTCTTTAGTTGTCAGTTGATGATGTTTCTTATATAATTTTTATATGTGCAAAAAGAAATCGATTTTAGTCGCGGTAATTTTGTTTTTGGTCGGCGCGTCTGTCGGTGGTTGCCTTTGGTGGAATTGGCAGTCGAGCCAAAAATATTCCGTCGTCTATCTTATAAGCGGGGATATGTATGTCGGCAAAATGTCGCATCTTTGCGGTCTGCGCTTGAGCGACGCCTATCTTCTGCAAGGCGTGAAAAACGAAACCGACCCGGCGCAGGGCGGATTTCAATTGATGCCTCTGAAAGATTCCTTGTGGTCGCCGAAAACCATCCGTATCAACCCCCGGCAGGTCATCTTCACCGCTTATGTCGGCGAGGGCAGTAAAATAGCCGAAGCGCTGAAAAACGGAAAGTAGTCAATTTATCGTTTGCCTCCGGAGGGATTCGAACCCCCAACATCAGGTTCGAAGCCTGACGTGATATCCGTTTCACCACGGAGGCGGATATAGCCGATTATTCACAAGTTTACTTTTTAAACCCCGAGGAAACAATAGGCCGGAATGTTTTTTTCGCCTATAATAAATTTATGCGGTTGAGGGTGCCAAAGGAAGTTTTTGATATTTATAACCGGCTTATTGAAAACAATCACAAGGCCTATTTAGTCGGCGGCTGTTCGCGTGATTTGATTATCGGCCGCGAACCCAAGGATTGGGATATTACCACCGATGCCCGGCCGCCGGAACTGCAGCTCCTTTTTCCCGAAAGCGTTTACGAAAATCAGTTCGGCACCGTCGGGGTGAAAACCGGAAGCGACGACGAACGGTTAAAAATCGTGGAAATAACCACTTTCCGGTTGGAAGGTAAATATTCGGACAAACGCCATCCGGACGACATAAAATTCGCCGACACCGTGGAAGAGGATTTGGCGCGCCGGGATTTTACGATTAACGCCATCGCCTTTGAAGCGACTAACGACCAACGACTGACGACTGACGACCCGATTTTTGTCGAAGGGGAAATTATCGACCCTTTTCACGGCGGAAAAGACATCGAATCAAAAATCATCCGGACTGTCGGCGAGCCGGGGAAAAGATTTAACGAGGACGCTTTGCGGATGATGAGGGCGGTGCGTTTTTCCTGCGAATTGGATTTTGAGATTGAAGAGAAAACAGAGAAAGGAATCAAGGCGAACAACCATCTTCTCGGCGTGATTGCCAAAGAAAGAATAAGGGACGAGTTGACGAAAATTATTATGTCCCCGAAGGCAAAATACGGCCTTGAGAAATTGGAAGAATTGGGGCTTCTCAAATACATCCTGCCGGAGTTTCGCGAGGGCATCGGCGTCGGCCAGAACAAGCACCATAAATACACGGTTTGGGAGCACGGAATTCTATCGCTGGATTATGCCGCCGAGGAAAATTATTCCCTTGAAGTGCGCTTGGCCGCCTTGATGCACGATATCGGCAAGCCGCGCGTGAAAACCGGCGAAGGTCCGGATAGCCATTTTTTCAGCCACGAAGTGGTCGGCGAGGAAATGGCGTCAAAAATGCTTGACCGCCTGCATTTTTCCAGGGGAACCATCGCCAAGGTAGCCATGCTGGTTCGTTTCCATATGTTCAAGGCCGACCCGGATGAGATTACCGAAGCGGCGGTAAGACGGACCATCCGTTCGGTCGGCTCGGAGAATATCTGGGAGCTTATTAACTTGCGCACCGCCGACCGGATCGGTTCGGGCGTGCCCAAAGCCCAGCCCTTTCGCTTGCGGGCTTATATGGCGCTCGTCGAAAAAAATCTCCGCGAACCGGTGAGTTTGAAGCAGATGGTTTTGAAAGGAGACCGTTTGATGGAAATTTTGAAAATTTCCGCCGGGCCCAAAGTCGGCTGGATTCTCTATATTCTTTTTGAAGAAGTGCTCGACGCGCCGGAGAAAAATAATCTTGATTATCTGGAGAAACGCGCCGGAGAACTGGGCGGCTTATCCGACGTTGAACTGGGAAAAATGGCCGAAAAAGCCAAATCGGCTTATACCCAGATTTTGTCCGAAGAAGAGGAGGAGATTAAGAAAAAATATTACGTGGGCTGAAAATCAGTTTGCCGACATCCTGATTAGACGATATAATGCTTTTGATTTTCGCGGGCTGTAGTACACCGGTAGTATGCACGCTTCGGGTGCGTGAGAACTGGGTTCGATTCCCGGCAGCCCGACTGAATGTAATGAAGGAGGGCGATTGCCCGTCCGTAGTCCCGCCGCAGGCGGGACGAAGGCGGGCAGCCCGATAACTCAAAAACCGCCGAGCGGCGTTTTTATAAATTCGATAAGTGGTCTGGACAGGAGAATATTGTTATAATTATCAAAAGGTCAGAATAAAAAAATAGATGAGAAACAAAATTGCGTTAATCCCCGTTTTGATATTCGTTTTTGTTTTTGTCGGAACGGCAGGCGCGGTCGGGAAGGGCGCGGTGAATCAGGAAGCTGGCGGAAACCAGGCGGGTCAGCAAGTTGAAGAGGAAAATCAGGTTAAGCCGGCGGAGGGAGCCGGAAACGGTCAGGAAGTTAAGAATCAGAACCAGATTCAAGAACAAAATAAGGGAGAGGAACAGCAGATCCGGCAGGAAGTCCGGGAAGAAGAGGGGACCTCAAAAACTATCGAGTCCCTTGGCCAGACGATAAAGGAGATTAAGGATCTTCTTCCGGAAAAGGTTCAGCTTCAGGATCAAATTCAGACGAGGTTGAGGGAAGTGCTGGACGAGCAAGTCAATCTTCAGCTTCAGGTTCAGCAGCGAGTGAAACAGCTTGAATCTCGCGGTAAAGCGCTGAAATTCTTTATCGGACCGAATTACCAGGCGGTCAGTCAGCTTGAGAGGCACATCGAAGACAATAATGTCCGCATTCAGGAACTGACGCCCCTCAAAGAGCAGGCGGCGAATCAGGGCGAAGCAACGGCTCTCCAGCAGACAATCGAAGCGCTCAACAAAAAGAATACGGCCCTGGAAAATGCCATCTCTAACCAAACCAAGACATTCAGTTTGTTCGGTTGGTTTACTCGTTTATTTTCCAGATAAGTTCCATTGAGAGGCGGGACAAGCGGCGCGGCCTGGAAAAGCCGCGCCGCTCGCGATTGCGAATACAAGCAGAAACTGTTTTAATTATCAAAAGGTTTAAAAAATAAAAAAATGACATACAATTTTACCCATCTTGTGGATGCCGTCGGCGTTTTCTTGGGACTGGTTTTTATCATTTTGAATATCCGCGCCAGCCGGACGCTCACCGGTTCGTTCTTCAAAAAATATTACCGGTTGATGACGGTTGGAGCGGTGATATTTACCTTCGGCTTTCTCTCCGTCTTCACCCACCTTTTCGGCGCGAATGAAAATCTGGAAATGACGTTCCTCCATTTTTTCTTTCTGGCCGCCGCCGTGATATTCATCCTGACCAGTTTGGCTCTGCCCAAAGAAGCAGGCAAGTATATGAATGAGCGCGAGCGGAAATAAAAATACCCCCTCCTCCGACCAAAGTCGGAGGGGGAGTATTTTATCGCTTGCGTCTAACACTTGCACTTAGCCATCAAGCAACCGCAACAAGGACACTTCTTCTTTTTCTTGGTTACTTTCTTAGCCGTTTTCTTGACTGCTTTTTTCTTCATTTTTAAAATAAATAGCCGACCTTTAGCTAATTATAGCAGATAATCGGCAATTACAGCTCGCAAAGAGGACGGCTAAGCAGCCGGTATTTTGGCGATATAAGAGCGGAGAGTTTTTAAGAGGGGTTCTTTGAGCAGAGAGAGAATGAGCAAGTAAAGACCGGCCGAGGAAACGAGAATAAACCAGAAATTAAGGCCGAGCCGCTGCCCCAGGAAAGCGTAGCCGGCCATAAAAAAGGAAGCTAAAATGATATTTTTGATGTCGGCAAAGAAAGAGAAGTGATTGATGCGGCGCATAACGGCGAGAATGTAGAAGAACATAAAAATCTGGACAAGGAGAGTGGCGAAAGCTGAACCGGCGATTCCCCAAAGAGGAATAAAGAGCAGGTCCAAAACGATATTGGCGAGAATGGCGGCGGCCGTATAAAAAATGAATGACCTTTGTCGGTTGAGGGCAAAAGCCGCGTTGATGATTACGGCGGACGGGAAAAGGGTGATAAAGGTGAGGCAAAGAATCCGGAAACTCGCCGCCGCCGGAAGAAAGGCCGTTCCGTAGAGAGAGGAGATTATCGGTTCGGCCAGTATCGCTCCGCCCGCGGCAAGAGGGAGAGCGAGGAAGAAAACCGCTTTGACCGCCTGCTCGAGGAATTTTTTAAATTCTTCTTTTGATTCGGAAAGCTTGGAAATGCTCGGCAGAAAAGCGGCGCCGAGAAGAACCGGAAGGACGTAAAGGAATTGTATCACCCGCTGGGCGGCGGAATAGAACCCGACTTCTTCCGCGCTTCTTAGCCAGCCGACAATGATGATGTCCGTGTTAATCATAATCGGACCGAGAAGGCCGAGCACGCCAATCGGCCAGGCGATTTTAATTATCGGCCAGGCCATTCTCGGGTCAAAGTGCCGGAAGAGTCCCTGGAGATGTTTTCGAAGGACGAAAATCGCGGCGAGCAAGCCGAAAGCCGTTCCTAAAACATAGCCGAACATGGCGTTGTAACTGGTGGGATGAATGACAAGAAGAAACGCGCCAAAGACGAGAATAGCCAGATTGGTCAGGATATTTATCCAGGCCTCTATTTCCATTTTTTCCATCGCCCGAACGATGGAGATAGCGAGATCGCGCAAAGAATCAAAGGCGACCATAAGCGCCATAAGAGGCATGAGGACGATTGCTTCGGGAATTTTGGCGAGATGCTCGCGGAAGACAAAAGCGAACGGGATAAGGACGAGAAGCAAAGAGGTCTTTATAAACAGAGAAGTGCTTAAGTATTTGAGTTTTACCTCCGGTTTTTTGGCCACCTCGCGGGTGATTAAGGTGTTTATTCCGAAGTCGGTGAACATGCTGAAAAAAGAAGCAAGGCTTAAGGCGTAGGCGAAAGCCCCCCAAGAGGAGGCGCCGAGGAGACGAGCGGAAAAGATGAGAAACCCGGCGCGCAAAGTTCGTCCCACGGTTTGGCCGACGAAAAGCCAAAGGGTATTTTTCGCGACTGTCCGATTCATAGCGTAATTATAATGACGATGCTAACATAAATCCATGAAGAAAGAAGCCGCTTTTGTCCTTTTGGGCGTCTGGCTCATCGTTTCTCCTTATGTTTTGGGCGGTCCCTTGACTGTTTTGGCCTATAGCAATGCATTAGCCGGCGCCGGACTCATTCTTTATTCCGTTTGGCAGATTTTCGGCAAGAAATAAATAATTTTTCGGTTGACTGCCGCGATTCAGAGGGATTATAATTTCCACGATGAAGGTAAAAATCTACTCCACTCCTTACTGTGTTTATTGCCGTATGGCCAAGGAGTTTTTCGACAGGAACAGCATTGGTTATGAAGAGATAGATGTGACCAAGAGCGACGCCGCCGTGGAGGAGATGAAAACAAAGTCCCATCAGATGGGCGTGCCGGTTATTGAAATAGACGGCCAGATTTTTGTCGGTTTTAACCGGATGGAAATAGGGAAATTTCTTAAACTCGCCTAAATGTACGAACTGGTTATCATCGGCGGAGGGCCGGCCGGCATAGCCGCCGGAATTTACGCCGCGAGGAAAAAAATAAAATTCGTTCTGGTCGCGAAAGAATTGGCCGGGCAATCCAAGGTCTCCGAAGATATTGAAAATTGGGTCGGCGAAAAGCATATTTCCGGTTACGAGCTGGCGAAAAAGACGGAAAGTCATCTGAAGAGCATTACCGGAGCGGAAATCCGGGAAGGGGAGGAAACGGTCGGCGTTGAAAAAACCGCGGCTGGATTCAGCGTCAAGCTGAAAAGCGGGGAGGAAATCGAAACCATGACCGTTCTTGTCGCGTCAGGCAGCGGAGAGAGAAAGCTTGGCGTGCCCGGCGAAGAAAAATTCGCCGGCCGGGGCGTGGTTTATTGCGCCACTTGCGACGCCCCTCTTTTTAAAGGCAAGAATGTCGTTGTCGTCGGTTCCGGCAACGCCGCCTTGGAAGCGGTAATCGATTTGTTCGCCTACGCCAAGAAAATTTATCTTCTGGTGCGTTCGGCCGGAGTCAAAGGCGACCCGGTGACTTTTGAGAAAATTTCCCAGACACCGGAAGCGGAAATGATTTTCAACGCCGAGGTCGTCGAAGTTTACGGTCAGGATTTTGTCGAGGGGGTCAGATACAAAGACAAGATAAGCGGAGAAACTAAAGAGCTGGCCGTGAGCGGCGTTTTCGTGGAGATAGGCAGCGCGCCCAATTCCGGATTGGTGAAGGAACTCGTGGAGATAAACGAACAGGGGCAGATTGTCGTCGACCATAAAACTTTTCGCGCTTCGACCGAAGGCATCTGGGCCGCCGGCGATGTCTGCGATACCCTGTATCGTCAAAACAACATTGCCGCCGGAGACGCCATTAAAGCCGTATTGAATATCAACGATTTCTTGAATAAAAACCGCAAATCAGCGGTTTAATTCGTGCTAAAATTAAGCGGTGATTGTTAAAAACTATTCCCGACTGGCGACTTCTCCCTTGAGAAGATTGGCGCTTGAGCTTATCGACGCGGGGTTATCCGCGATTTCGACCCGGAAAGCGCTTGCCGATAAAGTCAAACGCCGGGCAAATATCCTCTCGATTGCCGGGAAAAAATTCGACCTTGATAAATTCAAGCGGGTATTCGTGGTGGGCGCGGGCAAGGTTTCTTTCGAAGCAGGGGTTTTTTTGGAGAAAATTTTGGCCGACCGGATAACGGACGGCGCGGTGATTGACGTGAAAGGCGGCCGGCTGAAAAAAATAAAGAGTTTTGTCGGCGACCATCCTTATCCTTCGGAGAGAAATATCAGGGCAACCAGGGAGGTTATCAGAATTTTGAAGCGAGCGGGGAAAGACGACTTGGTCATCGTTATTGTCTCCGGCGGCGGATCGGCTCTTCTTGCGGCGCCTCAACGGACGAGCGGTCACGTTTTGCGGGACCTGACGCAGGGACTCCTTCGCGAAAAAGCGGATATTCGGGAGATAAATATCGCGCGAAAACATATACCCGGTGTTCACGGCGGGGATCTGGCGAAAATCGCTTATCCGGCGACGGTGGCCGGACTTATTTTCTCCGACGTGCCTTTCAGCGACTTGAGCATCGTTGCTTCCGGCCCGACGTTCTTCGACCGGACCACCAACGCGGATGCCGTGAAAGTGCTGAAAAAATATAATCTGCCTCCGGTTAAGTTTTCCGAAACACCCAAAAACAGGAAGTATTTTAAGAAAGTTTCCAATATTCTCATTGTGGACAACAAGACGGCTCTCCGGGCGATGGCGAAGGAAGCGAAAAAATTCGGCTTCCGTGCGAGGATAGTCGATTCATATTTACGGGGAGAGGCGATGTTGGCCGGCAAAAGAATGGTCCGCTTGGCCGAGAGAAAGAAGAGTATTCTTTTATTCGGCGGAGAGACCACGGTTAAGGTGTCGGGGAAAGGCAAGGGCGGCCCGAACCAGGAGTTGGTTTTGGGAGCGCTTGATTTTTTAAAGCCGAATCAGCTCATTGTTTCCGTGGCTTCGGACGGCAAGGATAATATTGTGGAGGCCGCCGGCGCCCTGGCCGATGTGAAAACTAAACGAATGGCGAAGAAGCTCGGCCTTGATCCGCGGCAGTTCCTTGCCTCCAACGACTCCTATCATTTTTTCAAAAAAACCGGCGATGTTATCATTACTGGTAATACTGGCAGCAACGTAGCTGACCTAATGATAGTGATAAATGAATGAATCACCCAATTTCCAATTCTCAATTCTCAATTTTCAATGAAAATTAAAAATTATTAATTATGAAAAACATTATTTGGTTCAAGGATATTACCATTAAAAATATTCCCGAAGTCGGCGGCAAAACCGCTTCTTTGGGCGAGATGTATTCGAAATTGTCCCGCCACGGCATCACCGTTCCAAATGGTTTTGCCATAACCGCGAATGCTTACCGTTGTTTTTTGAAGACCAACGGGTTGGATAAAAAGATAAGAAAAATTTTAAAAGGTCTCGACAGCCATAAATTAAAAAATCTTCAGGAGCGGGGGCGGAAAATAAGGCAAGCGATTTTGGCCGGCATGCTTTCCGCGGATTTGAGCCAAGAGATAATCTCGTCTTACCGGGAACTCTCGCAAGAATTTAAAAAAAACAACGCGGATGTGGCGGTGCGTTCTTCGGCCACGGCCGAGGATTTGCCCGGAGCGAGTTTTGCCGGACAACAGGAGACCTATCTTAATGTTTCTGGCGAAAAAGAACTGCTTTTGGCAGTCAAAAAATGTTTCGCTTCGCTTTATACCGACCGGGCTATTTCTTATCGCGAGGATAAAGGATTCGGCCATTCGAAGGTTTATCTTTCCGTGGCCGTGCAGAAGATGGTGCGTTCGGACAAGGCGAGTTCCGGCATAATTTTCACTATTGACCCGGACACGGGCTTCCCGGGAGTCGTGATTATCAATAGTTCCTGGGGATTGGGTGAATTCGTCGTGCAGGGAGAAATCATTCCCGACGAATTTCATATTTTTAAAACCGCCTTAAAGAAGGGTTATCCGGCGATAATTTCCAAAAAATTAGGCACGAAAGAGAAAGCGCTTGTTTATGGCAAAGGAGGAAAAGAAACGCGACCGGTGGCGGTGTCTTTGGCGCGACGCAAACAATTCACCCTTTCGGACAAGGAGATAATCCAGTTGGCCAAATGGGCGGTGAAAGTGGAGGAGCATTACAAAAAGCCGATGGATTTGGAATGGGCCAAAGACGGCGAAAGCGGCAAACTTTATATTCTTCAGGCCCGGCCGGAAACCGTGCAGAGCCAACGCGACGCTCTTGTTATCGAGGATTATGCCATGAAAAAAGTCGGCGAGCTGGTTGTCAAAGGAGTGGCCGTGGGCGCGAAAATCGCCGAAGGCAAAGCGAACATCATCAAAAGCGCGAAAGAAATCGGCAAATTTAGAAAAGGAGAAGTTCTTGTTACCACGATGACCGACCCGGATTGGGAGCCGATTATGAAAATCGCTTCGGCGATCGTCACCGACAAAGGAGGGAGGACGAGCCATGCCGCGATTGTGTCGCGCGAATTGGGCATTACCTGCGTGGTTGGAACCGACGAGGCGACCCGGAAAATAAAATCCGGCGAGAAAATAACTGTGGATTGCTCGAACGGCCGCGACGGCTTTGTCTGGAGAGGCAAAACCGAATGGCTGATTAAAAGATATGAATTAAAAGGGTTGAAGCGGCCGAAGACGAAAATAATGATGAATATCGGCGGTCCGAACGAGGCCTATGAGTTTTCCTTTATTCCGGCGGACGGCGTGGGACTGGCGCGCGAAGAATTCGTCATCGCGTCGGAGATAAAAATCCACCCTCTGGCGCTTATTAATTTCGCCAAATTAAAAGACAAAAAACTTAAAAAACAAATTGAAGCGCTCACTCCGGGATTCAAAAATAAAAAGGATTTTTTCGTGGAGAAATTGAGCGAGGGCGTGGCCCAGATTGCCGCCGCTTTTTATCCCCGGCCGGTCATCGTCCGTTTTTCGGACTTTAAAACTAATGAATACGCTTCTTTGATCGGTGGTCGGGATTATGAGCCGAAAGAAGAGAACCCGATGATCGGCTGGCGCGGCGCCTCGCGCTATTACGACCCGCGCTTCAAGGAAGCGTTTGGTTTGGAATGCCGGGCGATTAAACGAGCGCGCGAAGAGTTGGGATTGACGAATATTGTCGTGATGGTGCCGTTCTGCCGCACTCCGGAAGAGGGCCATAAAGTTATGGAAACTATGGCCGGATTCGGATTAAAAAAAGGAGAAAAAGGGTTGAAGGTTTACGTTATGGCCGAGATTCCTTCGAACGTGATTTTGGCGGATGAATTTTTGGATATTTTTGACGGCTTCAGCATCGGCTCAAACGATTTAACCCAGCTTACCTTAGGCATTGACCGCGATAATGCCGGTTTGGCCGTCATCGGCAACGAAGAAAATGAAGCGGTGAAAAAATCCATCGCCGACTTGATTGCCGCGGCGAAGAAAAAGAAAAAATACAGCGGCATCTGCGGTCAGGCGCCTTCGGACTATCCTGATTTCGCCGAGTTTCTTGTGGAGAAAGGTATTGAGAGTATTTCTCTGAATCCGGATTCGGTCTTAAAGACGACGCTGGCGATTTTGGAGAAAGAAAAACGCTTGAAGAAATGAGGATAAAATCCGTTGTTGCTTCGGTTATCAAAGATTCCCGCGGAGAACCTACGATTGAAGTTTCTTTAGTTTCGGAAAAGACGCGGGTGAAGGCAAGCGTTCCTTCGGGCAAAAGCAAAGGGAAATTTGAGGCCGTATCTCATCCGGCGGAAAAAGCCGTGGCTGTCGTGGAAAAAATCGCGTCGGAATTACTCATAGAAGATTTTAAAGACCTCGCTTCTTTTGACCACGCTCTGCTTGACGCTGACGGAACTGAAAATAAGTCGAATATCGGCGCCAATACTTCTTTGGCTTTGAGCATCGCATTCGCGAGGCTTCTCTCTAAAGAAAAAAATATCCCGCTGTATCAACTAATCGCCGATGCAGCCGGAAACAAGAAATTGGTTTTCCCGCGGCTTTTCGTGAATCTGATTAACGCTGGCCGGCACGCGCCTCCGGAAACAAACCCGCTCGCTTTTCAGGAATATCTCGTTATCCCGGAGACAAATTCTCCGCGGCTTGCCCTAAAGGAGATTTTTGAACTTATCGAATTCCTGAAAGGCGCGGTGCTTGAATATCAAAAAGAAATTATCGAAGGAGCTTGTCCTGAGCTTGTCGAAGGAGATGAGGGTGGATTTGTTTTATCAGGAGATGAGCCGGAAATTGGATTGAGAATTTTGCGCGAGGCCGCGGCTATGTCGTCTTCCGGAAACAGATTTCAATTCGGACTGGACGCGGCCGCCTCGTCGCTTTTTAAGGACGGGCACTACCAATGGCGGAATAAAGCTTGGACTTCCACGGAACTCGTTGGGGAATACGAAAAACTTATCCGCAGTTATGACCTTCTTTCCATTGAAGACCCGTTTGACGAGGAAGCTCAAGACGAGTGGAAAATTTTTACCGAAGCGAACAAAGATAAGATCTGGATTGTGGCTGATGATTTGACGGTAACGAATCCCGTAAGGATAGAGAGAGCGGGTCGAGACGGTGAGGCAAACGCGATTATTATCAAACCGAACCAGATCGGTACGGTGAGCGAAGCGATAAAAGCCGTGGAGACGGCGCGCAGTTTCGGCTGGAAAATAATCGTGAGTCACCGGAGCGGGGAAACAATGGACGATTTTATCGCCGACTTTGCTTATGGCTTATCGGCCGACGGCTTGAAAGCCGGCTCGCCGACTCAGCCCGAACGATTGGCAAAATACCAACGACTGATCGAAATCGAAGAAAGTCATTAGTCGTAAGTTATAAGTTAAGCTATACTTATCCTATGAAAATCGGATTTTTTGACGCGAAGGCAGAGGAAAAAAATTACTTCTCCGCGAAACTTATCGGGCACGAACTTTTTTTCACGCCAGATTCCCTCAAAAAGGGCAACGCTGTTACAGCCAAGGATTTTGATATACTTGCCGTTTTTATCGGTTCGCTTCTTGACCGCGAAACGCTAGGGGAATTGCCCAATTTGAAATTCCTTGTCACTCGCACCACCGGCTACGACCACATCGACGTTAAAGCCGCGGGGGAGAAAAATATTCCGGTGGGCTTTGTGCCTTCCTACGGCGACCACACCGTGGCCGAATTCACTTTTGGTTTGCTTTTGGATTTAACGAGAAAAATCCGGCAATGCTCGAAAAGAACGCAGGAAGAAGGAGAGTTCACCACTGACGGGCTTCAGGGAGTCGAGCTTTACGGCAAAACAATGGGCGTGGTCGGCACCGGCCGCATCGGTTCGAATGTCGCCCGCATCGCCAAGGTGCTGGATATGAAAGTTATCGCTTACGATGTTTTTCCGAATAAGGAACTCGCTGAAAAAATCGGCTTTGATTATGTAACCCTTGAAGGATTGCTCGCCAATTCCGACGTCATCAGTTTACATGTGCCTTATCTTCCCTCCACCCATCATTTGATAAACAAGGAGAATATCGGACTTATCAAGAAAGGCGCGATATTGCTGAATACCGCGCGCGGAGGAGTCGTGGAAACCGAGGCGTTAGTCGCGGCCCTAAAGCGGGGAATACTCTCCGGCGCCGGACTTGATGTTTTGGAGGAAGAAAGCGCGACCAAAAACGAGGGCGATCTAATGCTTTACAACCGCTTAAGCGACGCGGAGATGAAAATAGTTTTGCAGAATCATCTGCTTATGGAAATGGACAACGTGATTATCACTCCCCATAACGCTTTCAATACTAAGGAAGCGGTGAAACGGATAATGGAAACGACAGCGGAGAATATTCTCGCTTTCGCGGCTGGAAAGCCGATAAATTTGGTGAAATGAAGGATTATAAGTTCCGCGGGTTCGAGCTTCTCGAGGAACACATCAAGAACCGGAATTTAATCAAGCACAATCTGGCTGCCGCGGCTTTGATGAGGGCTCTCGCGAAAAGATTCGAAGAAGAAGAGGAAGCGGAGGTGTGGGAAATCGCCGGCTTGGTTCATGATTTGGATTGGGAAGAGACCGCGGAAAACCCGATGGAACACGGCCGGGCTGGCGCGGAAATACTGATGAAGGAAGGTTTTCCCGAAGAAATAGTCCGGGCGGTGAAACGGCATAATTTTATGGCCGGAGAAGAGCCGCCGGAGACGATGCTTGAAAAGGCGCTTTATTACGGTGAGGAGATCACCGGACTTATTGTCGCCGCGGCTTTGATTTCACCGGAGAAGAAATTAAGCGGAATCACGCCGGAAAACATTTTAAATAGATTCAAGGAGAAGGCGTTCGCGAGGGGAGTGAACCGCGAGCTTTTATCGCAGGCGCCGGAGAAGTTGGGGCTGAATTTGGAAGAGTTGGCTACTATTGCCCTTGAAGCGATGAGGGAGATAAGCGGGGAGTTGGGGCTATAAGAATAATTTGAGATTTTTGAAAAGAAACGGATATAATTCACGAGTCGGGCCTATAGTAAAACGGTATTACGCGGTCCGCCGACATTGCATGGCAATTTTGGCGGATTGCGATTTGTTAATAAAAATGCGAACATTTTTATACAAATCGGGAACATTCGCACCGCGCCCCGTATTAATTTGTGGGAAATAGTAAGTGGGCTCATAGTAAAGTGGCATTACGCAGCATTCGCATTGCTGAGGCGGGGGTTCGATTCCCCCTGAGTCCACAAATTAATTTTTCGGGGTTGCCGAGGTCGGGGGTTCTCGTGCCTGCGGCAGACAGGGATTCCGCCTAGGTCCATCCCTCGACTACGCTCGGGACAAGCTCCTTCGACTGTGCTCAGGATAAACCAAATCCACGATAAACTACTCGTATCTACTGATCTATGAAAATCGGGATTGATTATGTGGGAATTTCAACTCCGTTTTACTGCCACGACGGCAAGGGTAATTTTCTTTTCCATAAAAGAGGCAGGGATTGCCGAGACGAACGGGGCCATTGGGATACCGGTGGCGGGAAGCTGGATTTTGGTCTGATTCCGGAAGAAAATGTTTTGAAGGAAGTTTTCGAGGAATACGGCTGTAAAGGAGAGATTGATGAATGTCTTCCTGTCCTGAATATTTTTCGGGAACAGGACGGGATAAAAACACATTGGATCGCCCTGCCATTTTTCGTCAAGGTCAACCCTGAAGAGGTGAAAATCAACGAACAGGAGAAGATAGCGGAGATAGGATGGTTTAGATTGGACAATCTGCCGGAGCCGCTGCATACGGGATTTCAGTTGGGTTTTGCTAAATTTCGGGGGCAGTTCGAGAGACACGGACGGAATCTGATACCCTAAATAGATTTTTTTACCAGGCGAATTTTATCGGGTTTTTAACGACCCTGCTGGGATAATTTAAGATGGTGCTGGTTCGAGAATCTTGAATTTCGTTCATTGCTTGACAAAATTATCCAAGTGTAGCTATCATTAGTTCATTATGAGATTCAATTTATCTCGGGCCTTATCAGTCGCTTTATTTATATTGGTAATTCTCTGCGTGCTTTTTGTCGGTTGGGCATTTTTCCGCTATGTCGGGAAAGGCGGCGGTTTGGGATTTCTGCTTGGCGGTTTGGAAAATAACGTTGATTTGCCGAACGCGGTCGCGAATTTTAATGCCACCCCTGGCGATGGATTCGTTACTTTGGATTGGAAAGAGCCGGTTTCCGGCGCGAAACCGACTGAATACCATATCTACCGCGGCGGAAGCGAGGCGAGCCAGGATTATCTCGCGAAAACCGAGAACATAACCTTTGCCGACGCAAGCGTTATAAACGACGTTGATTATTTTTACAGCGTGACCGCTTTTAATAAAGCCGGCGAAGGTCCTTTCTCCGAAAAAATAAAAGCCACGCCGACAAAATCGGAGAAGCCGATTGTTCCGCCTCCGACTCCGACGCAAAGAGTTCCTTACGGCATCAATGACCTGGCGGCTGTTCCGGCGGCAAATTTCGTTTCTTTGGCTTGGAGCGCGCCTTATAACGGCGGCAGTTCGGTTACTAAATACCGGATTTACCGGAGTGTCGCGCCGGGAGCGTATCTGGACGCGAATTTTATTCGCGAGATAGACGCGCCTACCCCGCCTGCCACTTCTTACATTGATTATTTGGTAACTTCCGGCGTAACTTATTACTATCGCGTTTCCGCCGCAAACAGCATCGGCGAAGGCCCGCGGGCGAAGGAGGCTTCAGTCACGGTTGGTCAGCAATATTCTTTACCCCCGCAAGCGACCGGGCTCATCGCCACCCCTTCTTACACCAGCGTGTCTCTTTCGTGGACGACTCCTTTTGTAACCGGAACGCCGATTACCTCCTATCGGATTTATCGCAGTACTGTTCCGGGAGCAAATTCATTTTTGACTTCCACGAATAATAATTATTACACCGACAGTGGCCTTGCGAGCGGCGCGGTTTATTATTACCGCGTTTCGGCGGTTAGCGGCGCCAGCGAAGGCCCGCGTTCAATGGAGGTGCCGGCGAGAACAACGGATTACTATTATCCGCCCGTGTATCCGCCGATAAATTACACTTATCCCGGACAGCCGCAACTTTACGCCTCGGCCGGCGATTCGGTCGCCTATCTTTCCTGGTACGCTCCTTCGAATGGAGGAACGAGTATAAATTCCTATCGGATTTATCAGATAAATTATTACGGCGGAGAATCTCTTCTTGTCGACTGGCCGGTGATTTCCGGCAATTCTTACACAGTGACCGGACTGACCAATAATCAGACCTATTATTTCCGCATCTCGGCGGTAAATAGCGTAGGAGAGGGAGCTAAATCTTCGAGCATGTCGGTCACGCCCTATCGGAATCACGACTATCCCCGGGCGCCGTCAGCCATGACCGACCTCCGGGCGAATATAAACGCGAATGGAACAGCGATCGTTCTTTCCTGGTCGTATCCTGATGACGGGGCGAGTCCGATTACTTATTACGAAGTTTACCGCCGGAAAAATTCCGAAGCCGAAAGATATTTGAAAAGAATTACCTGGGATTGGACGAGCGGTTCTGACGAAGCGATCGCACCGGGAAACACTTATTATTACCGCGTCATAGCGGTTAATAATGTCGGCCAAAGCAATTTTTCCAATCAGGCCACGGTAACAATCGCGGCCAGAGAGGTTTTGCCAACAGCGCCGACTTTTCTCGCCGCTTCCATAATTAGCACCTTAGCCGGCATAGACTACGTTCGCCTCCAATGGAAATCCTCTTCAGCGGCGGACAGCTTCAAGATTTATCGCGGCGCTACCGCCTCGAACTTAAATTATTTAGGCGCCTCTAATTCGCTTTCTTATACTGATACCACCGTTATCAAGGGAAGTGGTTACTATTATCAGGTTTCGGCGGTTAATTCCGTCGGTGAAAGCGGAAGATCAAATACGGTGCATGTCCACATTCCTCCAGAATATCGAGAGCCCTATACACCACCGGCGATTGAAAGCTACGTGAGGTTGATAACCCGACCGACAGAGTGGAACAAAAACGTTTCACTTTCCCTGCGTTGGGAGGCCTCAAATAATTACGTTGCCTGTCGCGTTTGGCTGGAGGGATATGATACGAAGCTGGATCCCGACACGTCTTATCCGCCGATGCTTAGCGCGACATTTTCGGCTGATTCCAATGCGATTCCGGGAACCCGAAAAACCTACGCAGTCCGTTGTTTTAAGGAAGAAGAGAAATGGCATCTCAATGACGTGAATAAGCTGGATTATTGGGATCCGAAAGGAATATATCCGGACAGGCCAAATTATGAGGCATGGGGAACGGTTGCCAGCGGAACGCTTATGGTGACGAAGTGAACAATACCGAATATGAGTTTTCCCGAAAGCTGTAGAAAATTTATGCTTGAGATAGGAGAAGCATCGCCCAAAGATTTTCCTAAGCTTAAAAAGATTGCCGTCAGGGAGATTGGAAATATAGATTTAGGTACGGATGGAAATGATAAATTCCCGGAGCTGTTCGCGCGCCTCCGGTCTTTTCTTGAAAGTAGCGGCATTTCTGTCGCCGCGGTTTTCAAAGCGAGAAAAGAAAAGGATAGGGAGAGGGGAGGATTTTCGGGTCGTTGCGTTCTTGTGAATACCATAGAGAAAGGACAGGAGAGAAACTGGAACAAATTGGTAAGGGATAAAATTCCGCAAATTATCGAGGAGAACGGGGGAACGGCAAATTATTTTATTGAAGAAGATGATGCGGAATTTTTGTTAAGATTGCAGGATAAAATTCGCGAGGAGATAGAAGAATTAAGGGAGACAAAGTCCTTTAAGGATTTTGTCGATGAATTGGCTGATTTGTGGGAAGTCCTGGAATTAGAGGAAGAACAGCGCCGGAGTGTTTGTTAGAGGGTTCTACTTCTTATATACTTAATTTATGGCTGAAAATCCGTCGCTTTCGATGCATGAATCGCTGGAAAGAGATATACACGTTCTTGAGGAGCGGCTCCAGTCGTTGAAAACCGAACAGCAGAAAGTTTCGCCGCGCGAAGCGGTAAGAGAGCATCTTGCCGGCCGTATTTACGGAACCGCGACGATAAAGCCCGTTGTGCCTCCCGCGACAACTCCTTCCGTAACACTTCTCCCCGCGTCATCAGTCGATGATCCCGCTTTGCCTGTTTATATGAAACAGCGTTCGGATGAAGACAAATTCGTGGCGAAGAAGCTTATCGATATCGCTTGGCACAAAGGCATTGATGTTGCTATTCGTGAGGCCAAAACCGAAGGCGCGTTTATGCTGGATGTTCTCCACGATGCCCTGACCGACAAACTCTACGAAGAATTTAAAAGAAGGGGCTTGATATAGAAATGGATCTGAATAAAATCGTCAATATTGCTTTTATTTCTCTAGCCGTCCTCCTCGTCGCGCTTGTTTTAATAATATTCTTATTTAAAAAATGGCAGGAGAGGAAGCTTTTCCGCTCCTCCTTAAAACTAAAGCTTCTTTTAATCAGAGTGCCGGAGAAAACCGACTCTTCGGAAAATCAATCCTCCGGCCGGCAAAATCCTTTGGAGGAAATCAACCTGACGAGCCAACTCGTCAGCATTCTCTCCAGTTTGAAATCTCCTTTCGTCCTTGAGGCGGCAGTGCACGGCGCGGGAGAAGACATTAATTTTTATCTGGCCGTGCCTCGCGAAGCCAGAGATTTCGCCACTCGGGCCATTCAAGGACTTTGGCCGGAAGCGGACGTGGCCGAAGTGGAGGACTACAATATTTTCAATCCGCGCGGAATTGCCGAAGGGGCGCAGGCTTTTCTTAAAAAGAATTACGCTCTCCCCGTCAAAATTTTCAGCGAAGCCGGTCTGGATACCTTTGCTCCGATTCTCAATAATTTTTCCAAGCTTCACCAGACCGAAGAGGGAATGGCGATGCAAGTTGTCATTCGCCCCGCTCCTTCTTCCGCGGTGAAAAATGTGAGCGAGATGATTCGGAATCTTAAAAAAGGCAAAAGGTTGAGTGGAGTTTTGCGGTGGAAAATCGATTTGGGTTTCACGCAGAGCGAAGATACGAAGAACAAGGAAAAAATGGAACCGAAACCGGTGGACGAGATCGCCGTCAAGGCGCTTGAGCAGAAAATCGCC
>CAYGEM010000006.1:22496-25419 GCA_964348915.1 uncultured Candidatus Saccharibacteria bacterium
GGAACCGAAACCGGTGGACGAGATCGCCGTCAAGGCGCTTGAGCAGAAAATCGCCAAACCGCTTTTGGCGGTTAATCTACGGCTGGTTGTTTCGTCCGGAGACAAAAATAAAGCGAAATTGCTTTCGGACGGGCTGATAAATTCTTTCAATCAATTTTCCGCCCCGATTCGGAATGAATTTAAATTCAAGCGTATTTCCCGGCCGGAAAAATTCCTCAAGTTTATTTTCCGGCAGTTTGACCCCGGCCGCAGTATGATTCTTTCCTCGGACGAAATCGCGAGCTTTTTCCATCTGCCTTCGTCGACCCTCAAAGTTCCGAAGATTAACTGGTTGCGTTTCAAAGAAGCGCCGCCCCCGCTTGATTTGCCGACTGAAGGCGTTTATATCGGCGACAGCGTTTTTCGCGGAGAGACAAAGCCGGTTTTTATAGCGGAGGAAGACCGCTTGAAGCACATTTATATGATCGGTCAGACCGGCACCGGAAAATCCAATCTCCTGAATATTTTAGCGAGAAGCGATATCCAAAGCGGCAAGGGCGTAGCTGTAATCGACCCGCACGGCTCGCTTATCGAAGCGGTCGCTTCGGCGATACCGCCGGAGCGCTATAAGGACGTGATTTATTTCGACCCGGGGGATATCGAGCGGCCAATGGGGCTTAATATGCTTGAATACAATTTGAATCGTCCGGAAGAGAAAACTTTCGTGGTAAACGAGATGTTTGCCATCTTTAACAAGCTTTACGATATGTCGCTCGCCGGCGGACCGATGTTCGAACGCTATACGAGAAACGCTCTTTTGCTTCTTATGGAAGACGCGCCGAATGAGTTGGCGACGCTGATGGAAGTGCCGCGGGTATTTACCGACAGCGATTTCCGCGAACGGAAGCTGGCGAGAATTACCAATCCGACCGTGATCGATTTTTGGGAAAGGGAAGCGTTGGAAACCACCGGCGATCAGTCGCTGGCCAATTTCGCCGGCTATGTTTCTTCCAAATTCGATAATTTTATCTCCAACGATTATATGCGATTGATTATCGGCCAGACGAAATCGGCTTTCAATTTCCGCGAGATTATGGACCAGGGGAAAATTCTCCTGGTTAATTTGAACCGCGGCCGCATCGGCGGCGATATGAACGCTAATCTCTTGGGTATGATTTTTTTGAGCCGGATTCTTATGGCCGCCCTTTCCCGAGGCGATACTCCGGAAGAAAACCGGCGGGTTTTCAATGTCTATGTCGATGAGTTTCAGAATTTTGCCACCGAATCCGTTCCGGCCATTCTTTCCGAGGCGAGGAAATACCGTTTGAGTTTGACTTTGGCCCATCAGTTTATCGCCCAGCTCAAAGACCAGATCCGCGACGCTGTTTTCGGCAACGTCGGTTCGGTAATTTGTTTCCGGGTGGGACTGACCGATGCCGAATTCTTAGCCAAACAGTTTGAACCGGTTTTTTCCAAACGCGATTTGATAAACATCGATAATCTCAACGCCTACGCGCGGATTCTCATTTCCGGTAAGATATCGGTTCCATTTAACATCCGGATGAAATATGAGAGTCGGGGAGACCCGTCGCTTTCGGGAAAACTGAAAGCGCTTTCGGCCGCGGCTTTCGGCCGCGACCGGGCCGAGGTGGAGACGGAGATATTGAAACGATTGAGGGAATAGGGAATAACCGGCATTTACTGTTTTCCCGGTTTTTGCTATCATTAAATGAAGTAAAAGGTCGAACGAAATTTACAGAAGATAAAAATGTTTAACCAAGTTTTTTTCAGTCCGGCCGAGGAGTTGTGGCAGCGCCTGCGGGATTTTGTCCCGAGTTTTGTCGGCGCGATTCTTTTTCTCGTCGCCGGATGGCTTGTCGCGAAGATAGTCGCTTTTTTGATAGAAAGGTTTGTCAAGCTGGTTAATCTCGATTCTTTGTTGAGAAAGGTAAAATTTGACCGTTATGTCGAAAAAATGGGCCTCCGTCTCAATTCCGGAAAATTTTTCGGAGAGATCGCCTATTTGGTGGTTATCCTTCTGGTTTTGCTCACCGCCTCCGACATATTGGGTCTGATGGCTTTCTCCAGTTTCTTGCTTAGCATCATCGGGTTTATTCCGGTTTTGGCCGCCGCCGCTTTCATTCTGATTTTCGCGGTTATCGCCGCGGACTTCGTGCGTGGCGCGGTGAAGGCCTCGGCTATGGCCGCTCGGCTTCATTTGGCCAAATTGCTCGGCACGTTGGCCTGGTGGACGGTAATGATTTTCGGAGCGGTAACGGCTTTGAGACAGCTCGGAGTGAATACCGCGCTTATTGAGCTTGCGGTTACAAGCATCATTATGGCCGGCGCTTTGGCTTTTGGTTTGGCTTTCGGCTTGGGCGGAAAAGAGTCCGCCGAGCGTATTTTGCGGGAACTCCGCGAACAAGGAGAGAAAAGAGATTAACTCCAATAAGCAAGTTTTGTCCGACAGCCCCTTGACAGGGGCTGTCGGCGTTTTTATAATTCTTCCAGGAATGATAAGAACGGAAAACATAGAAGCAAGCGGCTGATGGGCTTTTATACCCGCGTATTTAAGAGCCGCTTGATGAGAGCGGTTTTTCTGTTCTATGGAAAGAATCTTAACAATCGAATAGGGCTTTTAGGTGACTGGTTTATCTTAAGTAAGGGCGTATGGTGGATGCCTTGGTACAAAGCGGCGATGAAGGACGCAGCGTAGCGGCGATACGCCTCGGGGAGGTGCGTAGCAACCTTTGATCCGGGGATTTCCGAATGGGGCAACCCACTGCAGTAAACCTGCAGTATCCTTGTTTTTAACTAAAGCAAGGGAGCTAACCCGCTGAAGTGAAACATCTCAGTAAGCGGAGGAAAAGAAAACAAATCGCGCCTTTTAGGCGCGAACATTCCCCAAGTAGCGGCGAGTGAAAAGGGAATAGCCCAAACCTAT
>CAYGEM010000007.1:0-1341 GCA_964348915.1 uncultured Candidatus Saccharibacteria bacterium
ACTTATGCCGCGGGAGGGAATCGAACCCCCGACGCCAGCCTCTTCCAAGGCCAACTTGGACTATCTCATCTCCCTCCGCCAACCGGCGGATTAGGGAGCTGGGCGCTTATGCAGGATTATTGTTGGGACTCACCCGCTAGTCTCTACACCTGCCTTCGCTAAAGCTACGGCGGACAAGCCTTCCAAAAACTATTTGGCTTGCAATCTGTAACCTCCCGGCGAAGGATTGGCTCGGGATTGTTCCGCCATCGGCGGGAGTTTCCCCGAATTCACCCAGTTTTTCAATCCGCATTTCTACGGAAAGCCCCAAAGATTCAGGGCTGCGCTCTACCACTGAGCTACCGCGGCAAAATTAAGGAGCGGCTCTCTACTCCGACCTTGCGTCAGAGTCCGACTTTGGTCGGACCACCAAGCTACCGCAGCCTGATCACAATTTTAACATTGCCAAAATCCAAATTGCAATTTACTCGGAAATTCTGATATATTCTTACGAGGGAGCACAGATTCCCCTCGTAGTTCAATGGATAGAACAGCGCACTCCTAACGCGCGGATCGAGGTTCGATTCCTCGCGAGGGGATGTTCCCAAGAAGAATCGAATGCCCCCATAGTTCAATGGATAGAACGGCTCCCTTCTAAGGAGCAGATCGAGGTTCGACTCCTCGTGGGGGCACTGATGAAAAAAATAAAAGCAATCGTTTTTGATTTCGGCGGCGTCCTTTTCCAGAACGGCTCGGTTGTCGCGGCGGAAAACCTATGCCGCGAGAAACGATATGACAAAGCAACTATCCTGGATGCGTTTGAGTCACCGAAGTCGCGAGAGTTAAGAGCCGGACTTATTACCGACGATGAATTTTGGGAATGGGCGAAATGCCGTTTTCCTGCCGGATACGATACGTATGACATAAGAAACGCTTGGCACGAAGGATATATTTTAGACAACGATATTTTTGAATTGGTTAAAAAACTGCGCGGAAGATACAAAGTTTTCGCTTTTTCAGGAAACGAAAAGAGCCGCGTGGAATATCTCGATAATAAATATGACTTCAGAAAATATTTCGACCTTGAAGTTTATTCCTTCAATTTTGGTCTTAACAAGGGTGATAGAAAATTTGTGGAAGCGCTGATCGGAGAAGCCGGAATGAAACCGGCGGAAATGATTTACATAGACGATGAAGAGAAAAATCTTTCCATCGCCCGGGCTTTCGGGATTAACACGATTCTTTACAGAACCGGAGAGATAACCGAGACGGAAAAGCGGCTAAAAGCATTCGGGATTGAATTTTAATCTTTTTCACGGATAATGAAGAGACGGGCTGTAGTGTAACGGCAGCACGAATCCT
>CAYGEM010000007.1:1441-24836 GCA_964348915.1 uncultured Candidatus Saccharibacteria bacterium
GTAGTGTAACGGCAGCACGAATCCTTTGGGGGGATTTAGTCCGAGTTCGAATCTCGGCGCTCCGAATGGAAATTTTTAGCGCGGGGTGGGAGGCCCCGAAGCAGAGCGATGCTCGCTACGGGGTAAAATTTAGTCCGAGTTCTCCGCCAGTTGGCTCCGCCGGCTGGCGGATCGGCAGCCCGAAAACTAAAATGAAAATAAATTTGACAGACAAACCATCTGACTCTAAAGAGTGCCGGATAATCGGTTTTTTTGAGACGAAGGGATTAAGCCGACATTCGTTTTTCCTCTCCCTTCTTCAAGAAGACAGAAAATATGTCGATGGTCTCCTGAAAAAAAAGCGACTCGATGAGCCGTTTTTTATCCTCGTTCATCTGCCCTCTTCTCCGGCAAAAAGCATTCTTCTTTTGAAGCTCGACAAAAAAAATTGGGGGGCGAGAAAAAGAACGAACGCCTTGAGAAAAATAATCGTTGCCCTCAAGGAAAGCAGGGTGAAAAGCGCGCTCTTTAATCTGGAGGACTTCGCCGTCCCATCTCTCACCGAAAGCGAATCAGTCCGGCGCATGGCCGAGGACTTTCTGATGGCGGAATTCAGTTTCGTGAAATATAAAGAAAAACCGAAAGGCGGCTGGCCGGAAATAAAAGAAATCTCGATTTTTGTTCCCAGAATATCGAAGGGATTAAAAGGCGCGCTGGAGGAAGGAATTATCATCGGCGGAGAAACAAACCATTGCCGGATACTCGCCAATACTCCGGGCGGAGATATGACTCCGAAAAAATTAGCCGAAGCGGCGCTGAAAGAAAAAGCCCCCAAGCTCAAAACAAAAATTTTAGACCAGAAAGAAATTAAAAAACTCGGCATGGGCGGAATAATCGGCGTCTCGCGCGGCTCCGGCGAACAACCGCGCTTCATCATCATGGAATACCGGGGCGGGAAAAAGGACGAGAGACCGGTTGTTTTCGTCGGCAAAGGAATAACTTTCGATTCGGGCGGGTTGAATTTAAAGCCCGGCTCCGGCATTTGTGAAATGCATATGGATATGTCCGGCGGGGCGGCGGTAATCCACGCGCTTGCCGCCATTGCTAAAATCGGTCTGAAAATCAATATCATCGGACTGGTGCCGGCCGTGGAAAATATGCCTTCCGGCTCAAGTTATCGGCCGGGCGACATATTGAAAACCATCACCGGCAAGACCATCGAGGCATTGAACACGGATGCGGAAGGCCGGATTATCCTCGCTGACGCTCTTGGCTACGCCCAAAAATATAAACCAAAGATTATTATCGACGTGGCCACTTTGACCGGCGCGGCGATCGTCGCTTTGGGACAGAGGGTGAACGCCGTATTTGCCACATCGCCGGAACTGGAAAAATTATCCCGGGAAGTAGGAGAAAAATCGGGCGACGAGGCCTGGCCGCTGCCCTTATGGGACGATTACGCCGAGGAGATTAAAAGCGATTTCGCCGATATCGCCAATATCGGCAAGAATCGTTACGGCGACGCCATCATTGGCGCGATTTTCCTAAAACAATTCGTCGGGGATTTCCCCTGGGTCCATCTTGATATCGCGCCGACGATGACGCCAATCGAAAACCAATATCTCGGAAAAGGAGCGACCGGCGCCGGTACGCGTTTCCTCGTGGAATTGGCCAAGAGATATCAAACCAAAAACTAAACCTTTTTTTGAAGTTCGGCCATTAAGGACTGGTATTTGCGGTTAAGCTCGTTGATTTCCGTTGCTTCGGCGTTAATTTTCCGAATCCATTCGGCAGAGGAAGTTTCTACCGCCGTGGGATTGACGCTGCCGAATTTGTCCCGTAACCCCAGAAGCAACCCGTTCCAATATTCGTTGTAATAAAGAAGGTGGGTAACGAGAGAAATTTCATTGGAAACCGCTTGCAGGATTAGTTCCTGCGCTTCAGGAATAGTGATGCCGGAAACGCTATTGGACATTTTTTGGAGTTCGACGAGAAGGTCCAGGGATTTTTCCCTCATCTTCAAACTTTGATTAAGCTCTTCGATAACCAAATCCAACGCCTTTTCATAATTTCCCGTTTGCTCGGCCTCATCTATTTCATCCAATTTTTTTACGGAATTGGCGGCGGTTTCGGTTATAATCCTGGAAATTTCCACGGCAGCGGCATTGGAAACGACAAAGGTTTCGGGAAGATTTTCGCGGTGCCTGGTTTTCAGAAAACCGACGACGGCGATGGCTGAAATAACGATAATTACGGCGATTATGACGACAAACCAGCGTTTAAGCATAGATCTAAGATAAATAGTATTAAATCGCCCGGTAATAATCAAACCGCGGAAAATTGATTTTAGGAGAGCGCGCTTTTATAATAAAGTCAGTCCCGAAGCGGGATTAGTATAGTGGCAGTACGCCACCTTGCCAAGGTGATGGCGCCGGTTCGATTCCGGTATCCCGCTCAAAGAAGTAATTGCTTTATAAAATGCGGTTTATTCCGCCATTTTACAAAGCCCGATATAATTTATAAACTGAATCAGCGCGGAGATTACGGGAGCTTAGTTAAGTGGCATAATAGCGGTCTCCAAAACCGCGGTCGGGGGTTCGATTCCCTCAGCTCCCGCAGAAACATATTTCAAAATACAATGAACTTCGAGAGGCTGAAAATCACGAGCGGAAAGCATTGGGACGTCTTTCTCCACGAAGACCAGACAACCATCGGAAGATTGTATTTTTGGTACAAGGGAGACGCGTCTGACCTGCTCGATGTTTCCGAAGAGGCCTTTTCAGAATTTTACAGGACGGCGAAAATGATTAAGGATGCTTTAATCGGCGTTTTCCAGCCGGATATGTTTAACTATCTCTCCTTAGGCAATAGGACCAAGCACTTACATATCCATCTTATTCCCCGCTATTCCCGCGAATTGCGGCTTTTTGATACTACTTTTAAGGATGCTGCCTACGGAAGCGGCTATAAAAGAGATCTGGATTTGAACATTACGGAAGAAGTTTTACTGAAAATTAAGAGCTTAATAATCGAAGCCCTGACTAATCAGAATCAACTGGCGAATTAAAACTCGGCTATTTCTCTTACATTTACAACCACCGCTCCCTTAGGAACAAAGTTCTTATTGGTTTCTAAATTTTTTATGGATTCAAAGTATTCTCCATCTGTAATATATTCAGCGACTCCGGAAATTTTCAAACCATAACTATAATCGTCTTCAAAGGCGAGGAGAAAAACATTCTTATTCTCCAATAAATTATTTTTTGTTTTAACCATCTGGTTATCGGTAATGATTATCTTATCCCCATCCACCTGATTTACTTCTACGAAAATCCCTCGCGGCCGAGACGAGACATCGGCTGTCGCCAAAACAACTATTGTTGCATTGTTGCGTCGAAACAGATCAAGCTGCTTTGTGGTTAAATTCATTCTATTTTGATTGTGTTGACAAATCGGTAGTTGTCATCATGATGACTTTTCTGCAGAAACTTTTTCGGGCTTGCGTAGAAGCTCTGTCAAGGGCAGCTGCTTGGGAGCGCCTTTGAATTTTCGGATCATTATCGCTCCCCTTCCATATTTGACCCTATCATCGCTTATAGATTGAGGATCAAGTGTTATCTCTATCCTCCCCTCATATTCCTTGTTTATCTCCTCGGCCCAAGAATACAGCTGTTTCGCAGAAGCGCCGGAATCTTCATAAAGATACCAATATTGTTGGATAAGGGCGACCCCTCCTTCGCGCAAAATAGAATAGATCTGCTTCAAAACTTCCCGGACAAATCTTATATCATGATTGACGCAATCCAATCCGCCCTCCATCCGCTCGAAAATCAGATCCGCTTTCTGCCCGTCAAGCCATTCTTTAATCCTCCTCCTGATTATCGGATCAAACATGTTCCCACCGATTACATCATGTCTGTTTTCTTTATCAATTTCTTTCTCACTTTCTCCTCTCCCATCACCCAAGGTTATTCCGAGGGTCTGCCTGAAGAACCCCTTGTCAAATCCGCGGAAAACCCGACTGCCCAATCCCCCAAAGTCTATTCCGATCGCCTGCCCCTCCCTCCCTCGCAAAAGGTCCTCGATATATTCTTTTAAAGAAACTTTCGGAGACCCACCATGTTCCATCAGGGACGAAAAAGATTGCGCATAAGGCGTCCCTTCTTTCTGCGGGCAATCAAGAGCCGAGTCATAGATTCCCCAATTTCTCTGATCGCGGATATTACCCTTTAATATTTCTCCGACTTCCTTACGGAGAAATTTCTCATAGGTGCGGTCATCTCTCCTTCTAGGGAGTCCGTGGCCGAAATACTCGCGTCCCGATTCAGGATTCTCCATAATTCTATTTTTTATCGCGGCCGATCCGGGCGAAGCGGCGGTTGCCGATTTGCAGGACAACCGGTCCAGCGGCTAGATCGATTTCGCCTTTCCAATCGTTCGCTTTTTCTTGATTTATCCTGACCGCGCCTTGCCTGATCAGCCGCCGGGCTTCGCTTTTGCTTGAAGCGAGCTCGGTCAAAAGCAGGGCGTCGATAAGGGAAATTTCGGAGGCGCCGAAGTGAAATTCTTTAATATCTTCCGGCAGTTTTTTCTCGCGGAAAACTTCGTTAAATTCTTCTTCGGCTTTTTTAGCCACTTTTTCACCGTGATAGATTTTCACGATTTCAAAAGCGAGTCGGGCCTTGGCATCGCGGGGATTCAACTCGCCCGAAGCCATTTCTTTTTCTGTCCGGACAATTTCTTCGCCGGCCACGTCGGTACAAAGGATAAAATATTTTGTTATCAGCTCGTCCGGAACAGACATTATCTTGCCAAACATAACATCGGCGGATTCATTAAGACCGATGTAATTGCCGTAACTCTTGCTCATTTTTCTCACTCCGTCCGTGCCCTCGAGAAGAGGCAAGGTCATTATGTCTTGCTCGGCCATCCCGTAAAAACGCTGGACGCGTCGGCCCATCAACAAGTTGAATTTCTGGTCAGTACCTCCCAATTCCACGTCTGCTTTAATTTTTACCGAATCATATCCCTGAAGAAGCGGATATAGAGCTTCCAAAAAAGTGATGTCACTTTCCTCTTCTATCCTTTTCCTAAAATCCTCGCGGTGTAAAACCTGCTGGATGCTCGCGGCCGAAGCCAGTTTCAGAAATGAAACCAAACCTTCTTTCTTGTGCCACTCGCTGTTATGGCGAACTTCAATTTTTCTGACGTCCAAAATTTTACCGACTTGCTCCAGATACATTTTCGAATTCAATTTAACTTCTTTCTCGGTAAGGGGCTTGCGCGCGTCCGAGCGGCCGGACGGATCGCCGATGGTGGCGGTAAAATCACCGATAATCAAAATAATCCGATGGCCCAAGTTCTGAAATTCGCGGAGTTTCCGTAAAATAACGGCGTGACCAAGATGAAGGTCGGGCTTAGTCGGGTCGATGCCCAATTTTACGCGCAGTTTCTTGCCGGAATTAAGCGCTTCTCCCAAATGAACGCGGTCGATTATTTCCTCGACGCCTCGGTTGAGAAGCATATCCAACGCTTCTTCCCTATTTGGCTTTTTTGATGACTTCATCGATGATGCCGTATTCCTTAGCTTCTTCGGAGGTAAGCCAAAAGTCGCGGTCGCTGTCTTTTTCTATCTTCCCGATTGACTGACCGGTTAGTTTAGCGAGTAGCTGGCTGATTTTCTGCTTGGTCTTCAGAATCTGCTTGGCCGTGATTTCGATGTCCGTCGCCTGGCCTTCGGCCACGCCCATAACCTGGTGGATTAAAATATCAGAGTTGGGCAAAGCGTAACGCTTGCCTTTTTCTCCGGCGGCCAGAAGAAAGGCGCCGGTCGAAGCGGCCATGCCCACGCAGACGGTCTGCACGGACGCTTTGATGAATTGCATGGTGTCGTAAATAGCCAGTCCGGCCGAGACCACGCCGCCGGGAGAATTGATATAAAGCTTGATGTCTTTCTTGGAATCTTCATGCTCGAGAAAAAGCAACTGGGCGATAATCACGTTCGCCACCTGGTCGTTAATGGGACCGGCCAGAAAAATGATGCGGTCTTTGAGGAGCCGCGAGTAAATATCATACGCCCGCTCGCCGTAAGCGCTTTTCTCGATGACGGTCGGAATAAGGTATTGACCGAAAGATTCTTCCTCTTGTTGGTTTTTGAAATTTTTATTCTTCATCATAGTGTTTGGGAATTACTTTGTATTCTTCAATTTTATCCTGTTTTGGATCCTTTTCCAATCCGGCGATTTCTTCTTCTTTGGCTTCGGCGACGCCGCCCTCCTGGACTTCTTCCGGACGGGTTTCGGAACGGACGTCTATCCGCATCGCGGTAAGCTTGGCGGCCAAACGCACGTTTTGCCCGCCTTTGCCGATGGCCAAACTTAGCTGGTCTTCGGGAACGATTACGCGGGCTTCGCGGCGAGGCAATATTTCCACCGAACGGACTTTGGCCGGAGAAAGAGAAGCGGCGACGAATTTTTCCGGCTCTTCAAACCACTCGATAATGTCGATTTTTTCCTGGCCGAGCTCGTTCGTGACGGTCATCACCCGGGTACCGCGCTGACCGACGCAACTGCCCACCGGATCGATTCCCTCAATCTTGGCGGCGACGGCGATTTTAGTGCGCGAACCCGGCTCGCGGGCGATTTCTTTTATCTCCACGGCGCCTTCGGCGATTTCGGGAACTTCTATCTCAAAAAGCTTAGCGACGAATTCAGGATGCGAACGCGAAAGAACGATGCCGGGCTGGCCGCGGAAATCATCCTGAACCGCCAGAACATAAAAACGCATCCTTTCGTTGAGGCGATAATGCTCGCCGGGAATCGCTTCGTTCGAAAACATCACGCCCGTCGCTTTGCCCAAATCGACGAACACGTTTCCGCGTTCAAAACGATGGATGATGCCGGAAACCACTTTGTTTTCTTTATCCTTAAATTCTTTGAGGACGGATTCTTTTTCCGCTTCGCGAAATTTTTGCAGAATCACCTGCTTGGCCGACTGGGCGGCAATGCGACCGAAATCGCTTTTCTCCTCAAGAGGAAATCTGATTTTCTCGCCGAGAGCCGCGTCTTTTTTTATTTCTTTCGCCTCGGCAAACCAAATATGACGTTCCGGATTATAGCGGGGCAGACGAACCTCTCCCTCGGCAAGAACCGGCTCTTCGACGACTTCTTCGCCCTCTTTCTCCGTCCGGACCATGGTCTCGTCGATCACTTCTTTTTCCTGCCAGAAAGAAAGCTCGCCGTTCTTACGGTTCAGTTCGGTTTTAATAATCTCGCCCTTTTTCCCGTATTCTTTCCGGTAAGCGGTGGCGATGGAATCCTCGATGATGCCGAGGATTTTTTCCTCATCCAAACCCTTTTCTTTGGATATCTGGCCAATGGCGGCCAATAATTGTTTTAAATCCATATTTATTGATTGTTTCGTCCTCTTTTGAAAGAGAAGCCCCGCGCGGGGCGGGGTCTCTTACTGTGAGCAGTATAATCGAGTACCGATTTCTGTCAAGTCCCGCTGCGTCAGAGCCCCAGCCGACGCGTCGCTTCGACAATCCCGCCATAAGAAGTGCTAAGGACGAAATAAGTATCTGCGTTCTTCTTGAAGAATCCGTATTCGAGAACAAAGCCGGAATTGGAGAACATGGCAAACCTGACTGTTTTTCCTCCGCCGATATCTCCGTCCTTAAATTCAGCCTTGGTACCGGGAACACTAAGGAAAAAGTTGTCGAGATTCGCGGATTCAAGAGCGATAGCGAAGCTATCCAGCTTGACCTGCTCCACTCCGGAACGAACCTTGACTGCCGCGCCGGGCCAGGAATTTTTTGTTCCGTAATACATGAACCAGGTCGAATCGTCTTCAAAAATTTCTGACAATAATTCGGGTGTCAAAGAAGTCGTTAATTGACTAAGCAGAGTGGGAAAAGGAATTATAGAGCCGTTTTCTCCGGCAAAAGAAATTTCCTTAAAAGTATTCGTGCCGATTTCTTCGCGCGAACCTGCCAGTGCCAGATTCGTCCTTATCGCATCCAAGGTATCATTGGCCAAAACCAAATTTTGAGATAATTCCGGTTTTTCGGTGAACAAGGAAGCATGGGGAATGATCGCAGGAGCTGGAGCTGGAGCTGGCGCAGGAGTGGGAGCTGGCGCGGGCGCGGGCGCGGGCGGTGTTTTAGGAAATAATCGCGGAATAACGAAATAAACGGCGATTCCGATAATCGCCGCCACGGCGATAAAGATAATGCCGAAAATCATTATTTTCTCGGCTTTCTTGGAAGCTCCTTTCGCGACCTGACCTTTTTCTGTTTCGCTCGGACCAGCCGGGGAGAAAACCGGTTCGGCCGCGGACAAATCCGCCGGCGAGAAAGTCCGGGGAACGGCTCCCAGTCCGCCGGATTGTTTTAATGATTCGGCGTCTGATTGCATAGTTCGAATTCCGATTTCGGAAGACGGAGCAGGAGGAACCGTGTATTGTCCGGCCGGGGTAACGAGAGGGGGAAAAGGAGGGACAGTCGGAGGGATTGACGGAGGGATATAGGTTGGCGCCGGTGTAGGAATCGGCGTCGGGATCAGGATCGGCTCAACCGGAATTGGAGTCGGTGGAGCAATATTAGGAGAGACCGGCGGCATTACCGGCGGCATTCCGGGAGAGGGCATCGCTGCCGGCGGGACATTGAATCCGGCCGGCTGTTCAGGAGAAAAGTTCGGCGCAATCGGCTGGTCCGCCGGAGAAAAGGTCCGGGGGGCGGACTGGCCGGGATTCGGCTCTCCGGCCTGGCCGGGGTTTGTAAAATTAGGCGTGGCGTTGTTTTCGTTTTGTCCATTCATACCCTTATTATATCACAATGATAAAAAACTTATTGTGTGGATAATTGTTTCAGGGAGAGACCGACCTTCCCATCGGGTTCCGCCCGGATGATTTTAGCCCTAACCGTATCGCCGAGATTGACCACGTCGGTGACTTTTTTCACGAAGCCGTCCTTCAATTCGGAAACATGCACCATACCGTCCTTGCCTCCGCCAAGATCTATAATCGCGCCAAAATCAAGAATCTTTATCACCTTGCCCTCGATAATTTCCCCTACTTCAAAAATCTTAGTGATCCCTTTGATTTCCCTTTCAGCGGCCTCAAGCGCTTCCACGGTCTTGGCGGAAATGTAAACACGGCCATCTTCTTCAATATCGATGGACAACGCGCCGCTCCGTTCGATAATGCCATTGATAACCTTTCCGCCCGGCCCGATTACCTCGCCGATTTTCGACGGGTCAATGTTAAGCAAAGATATTTTGGGAGCGAAAGGAGAAATCTCTTTAGCCGCCGGCAGGGTCGCCGCGAGTAAATCCAATATTTGCTTTCTCGCTTTTCCTGCCGCCGCGAAAACCTCTTCCATCACTTCCAAATTTATTCCTTCAATTTTGACGTCCATCTGAATGGCATTTATACCGTCTTCAGTTCCGGCGGCTTTGAAATCCATATCGCCGTAATGGTCTTCCGGTCCCTGAATGTCGGTCAGAATTTTATAGCGCGGAGCTTGCCCCGAGCCTGTCGAGGGGTCGCTCATCATCCCCACGGCAATGCCGGCAACCGGCTTTTTCAAAGGAACACCGGCGTCCATCAAGGCCAAACTGCCGGCGCAGACCGTCGCCATGGAAGAAGAGCCGTTCGATGAAAGTATTTCGGAAACCAAGCGAATGGTATAAGGAAAATTTTCCTGTTCGGGAAGCATCGGCCGGATGGCTTTTTCAGCCAAGGCGCCGTGTCCGATATCGCGGCGCTTCGGACCGCGAAAAGAACCGGGCTCGCCGACCGAATACTGCGGGAAATTATAATGCAACATAAAACGTCTTTTGATGCTCTCCTCCATGGTTTCAATCATTTGTTCCGAGCCGGGCGCGCCGAGAGTGGCCACGGCCAAGGATTGGGTGCTACCGCGGATAAAAAGCGCGGAACCGTGAGTTCGCGCCAGAAGTCCGGTTTCCGCGTAAAGCTCCCTTATTTCATCGAACTTGCGGCCGTCCGGACGCTGATTCGATTCAATTGCCAAACGATGAACTTCCGCGTCGGTCAATTCTTCAAAAAGGGTGTCGGCGGCAAGCAGGTCTTTCCCCGAAAAGCCTTTCTCGCCAAGAGAAAATATCGTCTCTTTTCTCAAGGAGGATAAATTGTCTTCGGCCGCGGGCTTGCCTTTGGTTAAAATCGCCTTCTCCAGTTTGCCGGATAGCAAAGCGAGCATTTCTTTTCTCAACTCCTCGGAAGGAGAAGGAAAAGCCACCTCGGATTTGGGCCGGCCGATTTTTTTAATAACGCTTTCCTGCAAATCGATAAGTCCGTCTATTTCGGCGAGGGCGCGTCCATAAGATTCAATTATCTCCGCGTCTTTGGCCTCGTTAGCTTCGAGTTCGATCATATTGATTTTACCGCCGCGGCCGGCGACAAAACTCGAAAAAACCGGCCGGTCCCCGGTATCTTTCAGCTCCGGCTGGGTGGGATTGATAATCAAGCCGCTTTTATTCTTGGCAATTCGCAATCCGGCGACCGGACCGTTCCAGGGAATGTCAGAGATTCCCAAAGCGAGCGAAACGGCATTCAAGGCCACGAAATCCGGGTCGTTCTCTTCGTCATAAGAAAGAACGGTAATAGTAACCTGGATATCGCGGCGAAGACGAGAGTCGAAAAGAGGCCGGATAGCGCGATCAACCAATCGTCCGGAAAGGATTGCCTCGTCCGAAGGCCGGCCTTCCCGCCGAATAAAGCGGCTGCCCAGAATTTTACCGGCAGCGTAATATTTTTCCTCGTAATCAACCGTAAGGGGCATAAAATTTATTTCCCGGTCCTCTTTGCCCATCACCACGGTGGCGAGCACGGTTGTTCCGCCGTAAGTGGCGAGCACCGCCGCATTGGCCTGTTCGGCCAAACGGGAAACCTCGAAAGTCAATTTGCGTCCGGAGATTTCTTTCTCGAATTTTTGTCGATTTAAATCCATTCTTAATCCGTGATTATTTTTTATCGGTTGCTCTCTCCTTGATTTTGAAAAGCACGCCGGGAAGATTTTCCAAGTCGATAAATTCGTCAGCGGCCTCTTTCAGTTTAGCCGAAGTCGTCGGCCCGAAAGCGGCGACTTCAACCAACCGCCCGGCTCCCCATTTCAGATAATCGACGAGCGGTAGAAAGTCGCCGTCGCCGGTTACCAGAATGATTACGTCCAAAAATCCGGACATACGAATGGCGTCAACGGCCATGCCCACGTCCCAGTCGGCTTTCTTCATGCCGCCGGGATAAATTTGAATGTCTTTTTCCCGAAGCTCAATACCTGATTTGGAGAGGGCTTCGAAGAATAATTCTTCGCCGGTCTGCGGGTCACTCCTCACCACGTAAGCCATCGCCCGGATGAGACGCCGGTTGCTGATCAGGTAACGGATAAGTTCGCGGTAATTGACGCGGGCGCCGTGGAGATTCTTAGCCGAATGATAAAGATTCTGAATATCGATAAATATACCGATGCGCTGATCTCTGTGTTTTACGAAAGGCATTATTTCTTTGATTGCTCCTTTGATTGTTCTTTGTTCTTGGCGCGCCGGCTTTCGTATTTCTCCAGCTTGCGGCGCTTGCTTACCATTTTAAGAAGTCCCCGGCGGGAATGGGTATCTTGGGGATGTTTTTTCAAATGGCCGGCCAATTCTTCGACGCGCTTGGTCAAGATGCCGATTTGGACTTTAGCCGACCCGGTATCTTTCTCGTGCGTCTGAACCTCTTTCACGATTTTCATTTTTTGCTTGGAAGTAAGCATTCGATAAATTTATCACGAAAAAGCCGCCGATTCAAGTCATTGGTTTAACGGCCGAAAAACACTATTATTCAATGATGTTCGACTCTTCCCGGCTGGCGTTGATAGGCATCCTGTTATTTATGGTTTCCCTTGTTTCTATCTCTTCCTTAATAATCATAGCTTTCCTGATTTGGGACATAACGCAACTTACATTCAAAAAGAATTGTTTTTATCTTCCGGCGAAAAAAGAAACCATCGGAAAAATTATGCGGGAATTGCGGGATGAAAATCCGGCCTATTTTTACGATTTGGGTTGCGGCGACGGACGAGTGTTACGGGAGGCAAAAAAGTTTTTTCCTAAAGCCGAAATTATCGGCTACGAAATCAATCCTCTTTTATGCCTGTGGAATCGGTTGATAAAAAAATTTTCCGGCGCAAAAATCGAGGTGCGGAGAAAAAATCTTTTTACGGCCGAAATAGAATCGGATTCTGTCGTCTATTTTTTTCTCCTGCCAGAAATGATTAACCGGCTGGAACCGAAATTGAAAGATTTAAAAAATACGACCATTGTTTCTCACGGATTTGATATTAAATATCTGGAAACGCGATTGTGGAAAACAATCGAGGGAAAACCGTTTAAAACTTACGTCTATCGGTCAAGTTCATTTTGCGACGCTTGTGCTAAAATAAAAATATGACTGAAATTGACCGGCTGCTCAAAGAATATCTGGAATACCTGGAAATCGAGAAAAACCGCTCTCCGCGCACCAAAGCGGTCTATGAACGGTTGCTTAAAAAATTTCTCGGCTTTGTCAAAATAACCCGGCCGGAAGAAATCACCAACGAGAAAATCCGCTCTTTCCGCGTGCATCTCGCCGAAAAAAATAATCTGAAGAAAAACACCCAGGGTTATCACGTCATCGCCATCCGCAATTTTCTTAAATACCTGTTGAAACGGGATTATAAAACCGCCTCGCCGGAAAAAATCGAACTGCCCAAAATGCCCCAGCGGCAAGTGGAAATAATCGAGTACCCCGATTTGGAAAGGTTGCTTGACGCGCCGAAAGGAGAAAATATCAAATCCTCTCGCGACCGGGCTCTGCTTGAAACGCTTTTCTCAACCGGACTCCGCGTTTCCGAACTTTGTTCGCTCGACCGCTACCTTAATTTCGCCCGGGGAGAAATAACCGTGCGGGGCAAGGGAGATAAATTAAGAGTGGTTTTTCTCTCCAGCCGCTCGCGGAAAACAATCAAGGACTATCTGGATAAGCGGGCTGATGCCGAACCGGCCTTGTTCGTAAGTTATACCAAAGACAAAAATCCGAAAATCATCGGCCGGATTACCCCCCGGACCGTGGAACGATTAGTCGTTTATTACGCCAAAAAAGCCGGCATTCCCAAAAAAGTGTCGCCTCATACCCTGCGCCATCTCTTCGCCACCGACCTCCTTATAAACGGCGCGGATTTGCGGTCGGTACAGGAGATGCTCGGCCATGCGAGCATCCAGACAACGCAAATCTACACCCACCTGACCAACAAAGAATTGGGAGAAATTCATAAATCTTTCCACGGGAGAAGGAGGTAAAAACACGCTGAATTACCGAAGAGAAGCAAAAAATGCCGAGGGGGAGACTCGAACTCCCAAGCCTTGCGGCGCCCCGACCTAAACGGGGTGCGTTTGCCATTTCGCCACCTCGGCACGCAATCCGCCGTTTTAAACCCGAGAAAGACGGCTTATCGACGTAGGACTTTAGAATTAGTAGGTGGGGATGGGTTCGTTAATAAGATTGGCGACAAACCCGGTGATAACAAAAGCGAGAAGTCCGAGAATAATAGCCACAATCGCATATACAAGAGTATTTCTGGCTTTCTTAATCTTTGTCTCATCACCACTGGAAGTAAGAAATGAGAATGCCGCCCAGAGAATCAGTCCGACCGCGAGAATAAAAAGAATGTTTCTCCCGATTCCGATTATGTTCTTCAGCAATCCATAAAGCCATTGCTCATTATAAACCTTCGCGAAAACCACATGGCTTGCGGATAGGAATGCCAACGGATAGAAGATCTTGCTTAAAATATTTTTCATTTTGATGTGTTATTCGGTTCGACTTTTATTTATCTTGATGCTTTTAGCTTAACACAATCGCGTCCGGACGCAATAACATTAAAAAGAGGCCGTATCTTAGACGGGAAGATCCGGCGCGAAAATATTTTTGACGACCAAAGCCAGACCGTGCGCGATTAAAACCACTATCAAACCGACGGTCGTATAAAGCACGGCTTGATTAGCCCGCTTGATCTTCTCTGCCTCTCCGGCCGAAGTCAGATAAAGAAAAGCGGCCCAGAGATAAAGGGCTATGGCCACGGGAATGGCTAATTTCTGCGCGAAAAGAGTGATATTATCCAAAAGGGTGGTTAAGTCAATCGGCAATTTCTTCCCTCCTATTTCAGGAATTATGGGGGAATCATCCTGGGCCGACACTTTTGTTAATAAATTTAATAAATTAAACATTATTTTGGTTATTGGATTAACTCGGCGATCCGCCTGTAACCGCCTTAACCACCAGATTAACTATAATATTCGAGCCATAGACGATGGCCGAGCCGACCACGGCGGCGATAACCGCGGCATAGGCCTTTTTGATGCTCTCTTTCTTGCCGCCGGCGGTGATAAAAAGAAAGCCGGCGTAGATAATGACCATTATCGCGAGGGCCAGGGTAATTTTCAGGGCAAAAGCGAAGAGATTATCCACCAGACACCAGAATTCAACCCACCCACAGCCGTTAGAGGGGCAGATCGGCACCAGGCCGCTAAACTCACAGCCCGTTTCTCCTTCGGCGCGAGCAATATTCAACAAACTTAAATTCATATTATTTAACCAATTGGTTGATCTGACTCTGGGCTTGGCTTAAGGCCTCTTCGACCCTTAATTTGCCTGACTTTATTAAGAGTATCATATTATCGAAAATGCCGGAAACAGCGGTTTTGTCCGGTTCAGGCCAGCTCCTTGAGCTCAAGGCCTGCTTCGCGAATACTCCCAAATCAGCATTCAACGAATAACGCTGGACAAGGGAGCGAAGAGCCGGCGGCCGACTGCTGTCCTTCAGATATTTTTCGGCCGAGCCGGATTCGGCGGCGATAAAATAAGCCAGTTTCCAGCTCTCGTCTCTTTTCGCGGCGGCCAAAGCGTTCTTCTTGGTTACGGCCAAGCCGTAATAGCTCGCGAAATTGACCGGCGCATCCGGATAAAATTGAGGCGCAGACGCGATGCCCAAATTCAGGTACGGATTTTTGGCCTTTATCTCGGCGTTAGCGGATTGATAGTCAAGAATCATTCCGATTTTGCCGGAAGAGAAGCTGTCGAAAGAATTGGTTTTTGGAGGATTGAATTGAGTGTAGAAGTTCACCGCGGAAACCGCCCGGCTGTCCGAAGCAAAAGCCGTTGCCTTGCCGTCATCGACCGTCATTTTCACGCCGGACTGGAGCATAAGCAAGCCCAAGATATCAGCGGCGTTCCTCGACACGCTGGAAACAGCCCCGAAATCAGTTCCGACTCCCTGACTAAAAACAATGCTCCGGAATTGCGACCAGGTTTTTGGCGGGATTGCCACGCCCTGAAAATCGAAAGTGTCGCGGTTATAGAAAAGAGCGAGGGTGTCGATATAAAGGGGAAGGGCGTAAATTTGATTGTCGGCGACAAAATCCATTTCAGCCACTTGCGGGTAAAGTTCCTTAAACTGCGTAGCGGTGATAAGAGTCGCCGGAAAAACGGAAACTTTTTTCCCGTGCTTGGAAAGCCAGCTTGAATGGAACATTAAGATGTCCGGACCTTCGCCGGAAGCCAACGCGTCAATAAGCTTATTTTCGTAATCCGCCTCGCTAAACCTTGAATATTCAACGGTGACGCTGGGAGAGATTTTTTTGTAATCGGCGAGAACCTGGGAAAAAGCCCGCTCGTTATCAATTCCCCAGAATTTGATTGTCGTCTTCGATAGATTCTCCTTAAAAACCGGTATGACGCCAATCGCTCCCAAGGCGAAAAATAGGATTATCGAACCCACAATCGCCAGAATAATTGTCTGCGGCCGGGAAAAATTCATTGATTTATTATAACTTTCTGTCCTCTTCTCCACAACTAACGTCCTTGGTCGTCGGTTGTAAGTTGTCAGTCGTTAGCCGCTTATCACAGCGGAACCGCGCCGGAAACGCTGTCGCCAGCGGAAAGGCGAATTACCCTCACTCCTTGGGCGGCCCGCGCCGTGGTCCGGATGCTTTTCAGCGGCATACGGATAATCTGGCCTTTGGCGGAAATCAAAGCTAGGTCTTTTTCTTCGGTGATTATCCGTGAAGAAATCAGCTGGCCGGTTTTCGCCGTTATTGTCGCGGTCTTGATGCCGCGGCCGCCGCGCTTCTGCACCTTGTACTTTTTTAAAGGGGTCTGCTTGGCGAAACCATTGGCCATAATACTCAATAGATTGGCCGATTTTTTCTCCGGAGAAATAACATAGAAAGAGGCGACCTCGTCTCCGGAAGAAAGAGCGATGGCGCGCACGCCGGCGGCGGCTCGGCCCATCGGCCGGACATCGGATTCCTTGAATCTTATGGCCTGTCCTTTTTGAGTGGTGATGATAACCTCGTCTTTCCCGGCGGAAAGGGCCGCGCCGACCAGGCGATCGCTCGGATGAAGATTCACGGCAATAATCCCGCTCCGTCTCACGTTGGAAAATTCGGCGAGCTTCGTCTTCTTTATCACTCCCTTCTTGGTCGCCATGACTAAAAATCCGGCGGCTTCTTTTTTCTCGGTCGGATACGCGATGATGGCGGAAATTTTCTCGTCAGCCGGAATTTCCAGAAAATTCTGGACGGCCTTACCCTTGGCGGTCCTTGAACCGGCAGGAATTTCGTAAACTTTCGTTTGATAAGCCCGGCCCTTCTCGGTGAAGAAAAGAATGTTGTCGTGGGTTCTGGCCGAGACGAAATGAAGAAGAATATCTTCCTCGCCCACATCAGAACCGATGACTCCCTTTCCTCCCCGGTTCTGGCTTTTAATCGCTTCCGGAGGCAAACGCTTGATATAACCCTCCCGGGAAAGAGTAATCATTGTTTCTTCCTGCGGAATCAAATCTTCATCGGTAAATTCCCGAAGGCCGGAAGAGACCACTTTGGTCTTCCTCTCATCGCCGTATTTTTCCTTAATTTCATCGAGTTCATTATGAATAATCTTGAGAATGGCCTGGCGGCTTTTCAACAGCGCCTCCAGGTCTTTAATTAATTTTTGTTTTTCCTTGAGTTCGTTTTCTATTTTCTCGCGCTCCAGGCCGGCGAGGGTCTGCAATTTCATTTCAAGAATCGCTTCGGCCTGAATATCGCTCAAGCGGAAATTCTTAACCAAATTTTTATGCGCCTCTTCCTTGTCCGCCGATTTTTTAATCGTGGCAATTACTTTATCTATTTCGGAAAGCGCCCTGGCCAAGCCCTCGAGGATATGGGCGCGCTCCCTGGCTTTGCGCAAATTGAACTCGGCCCGGCGGCGCACCACTTCGCGGCGATGCTCGAGATGAGCGGAAAGAACGTCGCGAATGGACAAAAGTCCCGGCTTTAAGCCGCCGGACAAGGCGATCATATTTAAATTGAAATTCTTCTGCAGTTCGGTGTAGTTGTAAAGCTGATTCAAAATTTTCTGCGGGACGGCGTCGTTTTTCAAGTCGATGGCGATGCTCAAACCGTCTTTGTCGGACTCGTCACGGATGTCGCGGATGCCTTCGATTTTTTTCTCCCGGACGAGATCGGCAATTTTAATAATGAGTTCTGCTTTATTCACCTGGTAGGGAATTTCGGCGATGATAATCTGGCGGTCGGAAACTTCGGCGACGCCGCGCGTAACAATGGAACCCCGGCCGCTCGAATATGCTTCCGTAATCGCTTTCCGGTCATAAATTATGCCGCCGGTCGGAAAATCCGGTCCTTTAATGAAATCCATCAAGTCCTCCGAGGAAGCATCAGGATGGTCGATTAGGTATTTTTCCGCTTCGACCACTTCTCTCAAATTGTGCGGCGGGATGTTCGTTGCCATGCCGACGGCAATACCGACGCTTCCGTTTAAAAGCAATTGAGAAACCTTAGCCGGCAGAACTTTGGGCTCCCGATGCATGCCGTCGTAATTCGGCATCCAGTCCACGGTTTCTCTGTCAATGTCGACGAGGATTTCTTCGGCGATTTTCGATAAGCGCGCTTCCGTATTGTGATTGATGAAGCCGCCGGCAACGAAAGAATGGCAAGCCGATTTAATCTTCAAGGAATAAACGTCCTCTTCTTCGTTTTTCAGGCTTATTTCCTTGACGCGGTTGAAAAAATATTTTTCTTTCAGAAGCCAGTCAATAATCCTGATGTCTTCTTCCTTTAAAATTTTTACGAGCGCTCCGCGGTTTGCCTGTAATTTATTGTAGCGGTCTAGATTGTGCCGCTTGATAAAGTCATTTTTATATTTCCCCCTGAAGTAATCATTCAGGAAAGGAATAAAATCGGTCTTGCTCATTACCGACCGGTTAAGTTCCGACACTCGCGAGAGAATTGTTTTTTTTCGGTTGGAAAAAAAACCTATTTTTTGCGCAAAGTTGGAAATATTGTCCTGTCCGGAAATAATTAATTTATAGCAGGCGATTCTTTTATCTCTGTGGGGCTTTGTTGTGGCAACACCGAAGCTTAAAAGTAAAATCTTCAGCTGTTCGATGAGCTTCTGACTTTTAGAGATATAAGTTAATTCCACTGATCTCCCTTTGTGTCTCTTGTCCTGATGGAAGACAACGCTTCCGTCTCCTTCAAAAAGTCCTTGAAGAAAAGCGATGATAACGTTCTCGGTTGAGCGAAGAACCGAAAAAGGTATTTCTTTTTTATCGGAACGGACGCTGGTCAAACCGATGTTTTTTAGAAATTCAACCGCCACTTGATGATAAATGGCCAGTTCGAAACAATCCCCTTTAATCTTTCTCTCATATAATTTAACTCCGGGAAATTGGCTGATTATTATTCGCCTAACCTTCGAATAAAAATCCGCGTCTTTATTGTTAAAAATAATCTGTTTTTGGTGAAAACTGCCCTCGGAAACCAAAGCTCCTAAGAGAAAAGATAAGTCCTTGTTCATAAAAGAAGGCAGCTGAATGGCCTTAACCTTCTTGGAAAAAACAGGGCGGAATGGCCGGAGATCCAAGTTTTTCGCTCCGAAAATTCCCTTTCGACTCAAGACGGCGCAATCTCCGGGCTCTATATCCTGAAGCAATTTCCAATGAAAAGCTGGTCGCCCAAATTCATCAAGCCGCCAGCAAAGAACGGGGTGGTTGCGCGACCCCTTTAGCCGATAACCCTGTTCGGTAATAATTTCTATAACCTTGTGCTTACCGGAATTAAAAAATCTCTCCGCTTTAACCTTTTCTCCTTTATAGTTTAAAACTTTCAGATTGATATTTTTTTTCGTTCCCTCGGCGATATCGGCGATCGGCAATAGACCTTCATCGGTTAAAACGAGTGTATCGCCGGCGACACAATATCTCATCGCGGCGGCATTGTCGCCGTCAATCGAGCCAAAATTGCCCTGGCCGGTGATAAGCTGGTAACGCATGGAAAAATCCTGGGCAAGGCGCACCATGGCATCGTAAACAGCCGTGTCGCCGTGCGGATGATAACGGCCGAGCACTTCTCCGACTATATTCGCCGATTTGCGCGATTTCGCACTCGCGGTAATGCCCGCATCCCACATTGCCCAAAGAATACGGCGCTGAACCGGTTTCAAACCGTCGCGCACGTCAGGCAGGGCGCGGCCGACAATAACGGACATCGCGTAGTCCAAGTACGATTCGCGAAGTTCTTCGGTTATCTCCCTTTTCTCAAAATTTTCTTTCTTAACGGCTGGTTTCTCCATTTGTATTTTTAGGATTTAAGAATAACAATGTCTATCCCTTCTTTTTCCGAGAGGTCCTTCTTCTTCAAAACCAGTTTTTCCCGGGGTTCGGTTTTCTGGCCGAACATGGCCTCGATTTTTTTCACCTCTTCGGAATTGGGAATAACGATTCTCGGTTCGATGACTTTGACCAACTCCGGAGCAGCTTTGCCGTCAAAAATAAAAAGAATGTCTATCCCGTCCAATGATTCAAGAACCTCCTCGCTCGGACTGAATTCCTTGCCGCCGAAAAAACCCAATCGGATATCCTGAAGCAAAACCCGATAAGCGGTTCTTATCTCATTGCTATTTTCAGACGGCAACGCCACGCCACGCACCTTAGCCCGGCCGATTTCATATTCTCCCGGACCGACAATCTCGTTTTCTCCGGCGGTAAAAGGCGCTCGGCTCGAAGTCCTAAGAACCAAATCCGCCTTAAGGCGGCCGGCCTTGGAAGAAGTGTCCGGGTCGATTATCAAATTAAAATCGGGCGTCTCCACCCTGTAACATCCTCCGCCGTGCCAAGTGATAATCATCATCATAAATCTATCAAAAAAATCCTTGATTTTCAATATGCCTTTCGCTATCATTAGCCCCATATGGATACCCTTTCCCAGATAATCAAGGCCAAACCGGAGATAGTTCCCTTCGTCAAAAAAGGAGAAATTATCGAAGTCCGATTATTGGAAAAGACGCCCCGGGCGGTTTTCTTCGAGGTCCCCAGAACCGGAACCGGAATCATCTACGGCAAGGAATTAATCAATGCCAAAGACATTATCAGGGGTCTGAATCCCGGAGACACCATCAACGCCAAAGTGGCTGAAACGGAAAACGATTCCGGCTACGTGGAACTTTCTTTGGCCGAGGCGGACAAGCAGAAATCCTGGCTCATTGTCAAAGAGCTTCAGGAGAAGGACGAACCGATCAAGGTAAAAGTGGCGGCGGCGAACAGCGGCGGCCTCGTCGCCGAACTAAACGAACTCAAGGCCTTTCTTCCGGTTTCTCAATTGTCGGTGAAACATTATCCCCGCGTCCCCGACCAAAGCCGGGAGAAAATTATCGAAGAATTGTCCAAATTTGTCGGCCAAGAATTGGAAGTGAAAATAATCGGGTTGAATCAGCGGACCAATAAGCTGATTATTTCCGAGAAAGAAGTTTTAAGCCAAAACGTCAAGGATTTAATCAACCAATACAAACCCGGCGACATGGTTGCCGGCATTATTTCCGGCTTGGCCAATTTCGGCGCTTTTATCCGCTTTGCCGACAACCCGGAGATAGAAGGCCTTATCCATATTTCCGAATTAAGCCACCGCTTGATTGATTCGCCCAAAGACATCGTTTCCGTCGGCGATATGGTCAAAGCGCAGATCGTCGATATTAAAGGCAATCGCATTTCTCTATCGCTCAAGGTTCTGCAGGACGATCCTTGGAAAAATGTTCCCGAACGCTATAAAGTCGGCGACCGCGTGCAAGGCGAGGTCCATAAATTCAATCCTTTCGGCGTCTTTATCCGGCTCGACGAAAACATCATCGGCTTAATTCACGTTTCCGAGTTCGGCGGCTCCGATGCCATGAAAGCCGAGCTCGTCATCGGCAACAAATACGACTTCGTCATCGAATCAATCAAGCCGGAAGAAAAAAGAATTATTCTCAAACTGAATAAGAATGGCTAAACAAACGCTAAGAATCCTTAGCTGGGCCGCCATTGTCTTTGTCTCCCTTGCCTTATTTTTCTCCGCCTTTCCCCAAAGCGAACCCCGAAAAAATATCGGTCTAAACGAACTGGCCGGCAAGGTAACGGCCGGCGAAGTCAAAAAAATCGAGGTTTCCGGCGACACTCTCCTCATCAACCTTTTTAATGATGAAAAGCTCGTCTCCGAAAAAGAGCCCTCGACCGGGGTGCTGGAAATTTTTTCAAGCTACGGCATTTCTCCGGAGATAATCCAGAAAGTTGATGTCAGTATCAAAAACCAGTCGGCCAGAAATATCTGGCTTGGCGTTATCCTGCCAATCCTCCTGCCCGGAATCCTCATCGTCCTTTTCTTCCTGTTCTTCTTCCGGAAAGCCAGCGCCGGAGCGAATCAGGCGCTTATGTTCGGCCGCGCCAACCTCCATCTTTTCACCAACCTCAAAGAAGATCGGATAACTTTCAAGGATGTCGCCGGCCTGACCGAAGCCAAACAAGAACTGGAGGAGGTAGTTGATTTTCTGAAAAATTCCAAAAAATTCCTGGATCTCGGCGCGAAAATCCCCCGCGGCGTTTTGCTAATGGGACCACCGGGTTCGGGAAAAACTCTTTTGGCTCGCGCTGTCGCGGGAGAAGCCAATGTTCCCTTTTTCCATATTTCCGCCTCGGAATTCGTGGAGATGTTCGTAGGCGTGGGAGCGGCCCGAACGCGTGATGCTTTTGCCACGGCCAAACGAGCCGCGCCGTCGATTCTTTTCATCGACGAGATTGACGCCGTCGGACGGGAGCGGGGAGCCGGATTGGGCGGCGGGCACGACGAACGGGAACAAACCTTAAACCAAATCCTCGTAGAAATGGACGGTTTTGACAGAGACACCAACGTTATCGTCTTGGCCGCGACTAACCGGCCGGATGTTCTTGATTCGGCCCTGCTTCGTCCCGGACGCTTCGACCGGCGCATCTATCTTGATTTACCGGACATCAGGGAACGCGAGGCGATACTGAAAATCCACAGCAAAAATAAACCCCTTGACCCGAGTGTTGATTTGTCCAAGGTGGCGGTGCGCACTCCCGGATTCTCCGGCGCCGATTTAGCCAATCTGATGAACGAAGCGGCCATACTCGCGGCGCGCTATGACAAGAAATCCATCAGCCAGGAGGATATTTACAATTCGACGGAGAAAGTGCTTCTGGGGCCCGAGCGCAAAGGCCGCCTGGTTTCCGAAAATGAAAGAAAAATTACCGCTTTTCACGAAGCCGGCCACGCCCTGGTTGCCGCCGGACTGAAAGATTCCGACCCGGTGCACAAAATTTCCATCGTGAGCCGCGGCCGAGTTGGCGGATATACCATAAAATTGCCGGTCGAGGAACGGCGGATTAAAACGCGACGGCAATTTTTGGCCGACCTCGCCGTTATCCTCGGCGGCTATGCCGCGGAAGAAGAACTTCTGGGCGAAATTTCCACCGGCGCCACCCAGGACTTGAAGCAGGCGGCCGAACTCTCCCGCGATCTGGTTACCCGCTTCGGCATGAGCGAAAAATTCGGGCCGGTGGCTTTCGGCAATGGAGAAGAAGCGGTTTTTCTCGGCCGGGGAATCGTCAGCGACAACAATTACTCGGAAAAAATCGCCGGAGAGATAGACGACGAAATCAAAAAATTAATCGGTTCGGCCCATAAGCTGGCGAAAAAAATCGTCAATCAATACAGGCCGGCCTTGAAGAAAATTGCCGAAAAACTTCTCGAAAAAGAATTGCTTGAACAGGAAGAATTCTACGCGATAATCAGGCGGTTCAAGATTAAACCGGGGAAGGTGTAACTTTAACCAACGACTTACGACCAACAACTGACGATGAATGACTGATACGGTTATTCTCAAAATGCCCGTTTTTTGGTATAAAAAGATTGCCAGCTATTAGTCATGAGTCGTAGGTGGTGAGTTGTTAGTTGTTAGTGGTCAGTTCATCCTCGGCACGTAGCTCAATGGTAGAGCAGGCGTCTTATAAGCGCCCGGTCGCAGGTTCGATCCCTGCCGTGCCGAA
>CAYGEM010000008.1:0-20209 GCA_964348915.1 uncultured Candidatus Saccharibacteria bacterium
GGGACCGCGGCTTGCCGAAATTATCCACCGGCGCCGGGGTAATGCCGCAAAGATAGAGCTTTTTAATACCGGCCGCGTCCGCGGTCCGGAAAATCGAACCGACGTTATGCAGACTGCGGATGTTGTAAAGAAGGACGACCATTGAATATAGCGTCAGGTATCAAGTTTCAAAACCAGCTTGGCGCCGAAATTAAGTTTTGAATGTTTAACTTCCAACATGACTATTTGATATTGATGGCCCCAACCGGACAACCCCGGACGGCTTTTCTTGCCTCGACGACTTCGCTCTCTTTAAGCCCAACTCTTTCCCCACCTTTGTCTCTCCTCAAGAAGACTTTCATTTTTTTCGCGTCGTAATCGAAAACCGCTTCGCAAAGATTAGCGCATAGAAAACAATGGATGCATTTTTTTGAATTCCAACACAATTCTTTTTTTCTCTCCGTCGTTTGCATATTTCTATTTTGCACGCATTAGTTTTTCCTCCCAGGTCTTTCTCTCTTTTTGATAAAAAATGCCCAAGCCGATTTTCCTCCGGGAAGAAAAAGAATAATCCCATTCCAAAGCTTTCTCAAGGGCGGCTCGAAGCGAAGTCCTGTCGCCAGCCGAAGAACTAAATTTATAAGAGTTTTTCTCCAGGGCGAAACGGGTATCATTAAAAGTCAGGCATGGCTGCAAAACATCGAGAAAGGAAAATCCGCGATGCAAAATTGCTTTCTTGATCAGGGAGGAGAGTTGATTCGACTCGGAAGTTGAGGCGCGGGCGACAAAAGAAGCTCCGCTGACCAAAGCCAAAGCCAAAGGATTCAGGGCTGGTCCGACTAATGCTTCTCCGGTTGCCGTCGGCTGACCTTTGGTTAAGGCAAAAACGCCGTTATTGACAACCAGCATAACCATGTCCGGATTATATCTGCTCGCGCTGATTAAATGAGAAAGTCCTTCGCTATAAGTCCCGCCGTCTCCGCCAATCCCGACAACGGTCAACTCCGGATTAGCCGTTTTAATTCCCAAACAGGTCGGCAAAACGCGCCCGTGTAAAGAATAAAAAGCATGATTGTCCCAAAGATCGTAAATCTTGGAACCGCAGCCTATATCCGTCACTAAGACTATGTTCTCTTTTCGAATTTTCTCATCGGCCGCCAACTCGTTTAAGGCGGTCTTCAAAGAAGACAAAATAATATTGTTCGAGCACCCCGGGCACCAAGTATTTTTCGTTTCTCGAGAAGTCATGAGGCTGATTTTACCGACCGCACTATCTCCCCGGCCAGAAAGGGACGGCCATCGGCCTTCAATATCTTTTTATCAATTTTTATCCCGGTATTCTCCCGGATTATCCGGCCCAACAAAGAAGTGAGATTGTTTTCAACCAACCAGACTGCTTCGGCGCGGCGAATTTCATCACTCACTTTCCGCGCGGGAAAAGGGGACAGATAAGAAATCTGCATGAAACGGAAATCCCGCAGTTCTCTAAGCGCATCGAGGATGGCTCCTTTGGTCGAACCGCAGGAAATTATTAATTTCTTTCCTCTTCCATAGAGACTAACCGGGGCGAATTTTTCCGTTTCTCTTTCGAGAAATTCGTTTTTCTTCATTCTTTTCCGGTTCATTCGCAATATGGTAACCGGATCTTCAACGGTAAAACCTTCCTCGTCGTGTTCGTAACTATTGACTCGGGCGGGTCTCGGTCCTCCGGGAACAACTGCCGGACTAATATTATTTTTAGTAGCCTTCGGCTTAAAAACTTCTGGCCATTCCGGAAAAGGAAAAGAATAATAACTCTCGGCCAGATGCTTGTCGCTCACCACAAAAGCCGGAATTCGATATTTGTGCGCAAGATAGAAAGCCTCGTTTGTCCTCAAAAAAGCTTCGCGCGCGTCACCAGGAACCACCACCAAACGGGGAAATTCGCCGTGACCGATGTTCAAAACCAATTCCAAATCCCCCTGGCTGGTATAAGTGGGAACGCCAGTCGAAGGACCTAAGCGCTGAGCCAAATAAATAACCGCCGGAATTTCAGCCATCCCGGCCAAACTGATCGCTTCCCCCATCAAATCGAGACCGCCGCCGGATGTCCCCACTAAGATTTTGGCGCCGGCATAACTGGCGCCGAGAGCGGCGTTAATCGAGGCAATCTCGTCCTCAAGATTTACCAAAGCGATCTTTTCCTTTCTCTTCTTGCTTAAAAGACCTATCTCGTCAAATACTCCGGTCGCCGGAGTCATCGGATAAAAGAAAAAGGTGTCCGCCCCGGAGGTTATCGCCGCGCGGGCAACGGCCTGACTGCCATTCAAAAAAATCTTGGCTTCTCCGCCAAGGATGATTTTCCGGCTTTTGACCGGATAAGAATATCCGGCGCGAATAGCCGCCAAAAACGTTTTCCGCTTTGACGGACCAAATTCCTCTCTCAAAACTTTATCGAGACCGACTGGAGACAGGCCAAAACGTTTTAATAACGCGCCTAACAATAAATTGTTTCCGAACACCGCCGAGGATTTGTTCTCCCGGATAAATTCATTAATTTCCAGGCGATAAGTTTCAGGAGAAGGAATCAGCTCGGTTCCGCCGATAATTATTCCTCCTTCTTTCAGCTTCGTCCGGTAATTTTCCGCCGTTTCCGGATTCAGAGCCAGGACAACATCAAATCGATCCTCTTGAGAAAAGACGGGCTTGTCGGAAAAAGTGACGACACTGAAATTATGCCCTCCCCGAATCAGCGAAGGATAGTCTCGATAAATAAAACAGAAATAGCCTCGCTGATTTAAAATTTTACCCAGCAAGACGGAGGTTCTGTCGATGCCCTGTCCAGCCCTTCCTCCAATTAGTACGGATTTCTTCATCTTTCTTTCAGCGCGGCGCAATAAAACCGGTCAACTTTCAGTCCTGCGGCTCGCTGAAAATTATCTTTTTAAGATTATCAATGATATATTCTTCTTGGCTCAAGGCCTGCCGATTATCTCCTCCCCGGATTTCTCCGATCACCTGGTCGCCCAAAACCAAATCTTCAAATTTCGCCGGTCTTTCTTCTCCAGTCGAGAAATCCCATATCGTAATTTTGGTCTTCTCATCTATTTTGAATATTATCTTCCGAGTGCTAACCGGCGGCTCCAAAAAAAATTTCTCGATTTTCACGTTCACGCCTAACTGAACCGGCACGTCCGTACCGACAATCCCGTAGATATCACCTTCTAACAAATTGCTGGGATATTCCAGGTTGGTTTTTGAGAAATCAAGAGGTGAAGCTTGATTTATCACCTGGGTTCCCGAAATCAATTCAGTCGGCTTCTTCATTTTGTTGTCTTCAGACAACCCTCGAAAAATCAGGATTGAAAGACCCCCGAGCAAAATAATAATGGAAAGCCCAAACAAAATCGCTCTTTTTATCCTCATTTTATTGCGTTGATGTAACGACCATCTTTCTTATTTTCCGGACGGAATAGGTATCGACTTGCAGTATGCTTGAGTTGTCGCCGTCGGAAAGCTCGGCGACGATTTGGTCTCCGGGAGACAGGTCTTCAAATCTTAAGGGACTCTCCTTTTCAGTGCTTAAATCGAAGAGGGTAACGATTAAATTCTTTCCTGCTTTAAGGTTGATTTCTTTGGACAGAAGCGGCGGATCAATCAAAATCTTGTCCACCTTGGCTTTAACCCGTATGGTTGTGGGCAATGCCTTTCCGGCAATGGATTCGACTTCGGCATCGATAAGATTAGAGGGGTAATCGGCTCGAACTAATGGCCTCAATTCCGAATTCAATTCGGAAGTCGGGACCGAATTTGAAGAAGGCGATTCCGGAATCGTTATGATTCCTTCTTTATTGAGAGATGATCCTCGACTAAAAAACAAGATAACCGCGGTCGCGAAAATAATCAATAATACCGCGGTCGCCACCAAATTGGAATTTTTTTTCATTTTTTAATTATCTTTTTTAAGATTATAGCATATTCCCCTTAAGAACGGAATCAATAACGGCCATTAACGAATTTTTAGTCAGAATACACAATAAAGCCGACAGAAGCAAATAAGGAGCGAAGGGGAAAGTTTTGTATATCTTGATTTGTCTCGGCTCTTCTCTTGACAAAACCTCCTTCAAAATGACGACTTGCTCCTTCGTGAGGCCTTCAGCGGTAATTTCTCCGAATTCTCCGCCTCGTCCGCTTGCCGACAACTTTTCCTTGATCATCTGGCCGTCTTGTTCACAGAAAATATCCCCCGCCTTGATAGTTTCCAATGAAACAACAACTATCTCCCGATTCTGGATATAAAAATCAAGCGCCCGCTTAACCAAGTTGAAAAACATCCAAATCCAAAAAACCATTCTTATCGAGGGCAGAAGAAGAGAGAGATTACCCGAACAAACGGAATAACCGACGTGGGCCGGGAAGAAAACGAGAACGAAAAACTTCAACCATTTTCCACGATTTATAAAAGCCATCAGTTTACCCGACAAAGTAATCATGAAGAGGAAAAGCAAAAAGGGATTCGTAAATAGAGCTGATAAGACACTCCCGGAAATCAGCGGGATTAAAGTTCTAAGAATCATAAAAATAAGAAAAAGAATGGCGAAAGAATAATACATCTGCCCGGAAAATTGAATCGTTTTTTCGCGAGAAAAAATTTTGGGAAAATTTTTCTCTTTAGCGATAAACCAGGCGAAAATATCCTTCAAAAAGATGGTTATTGCCGTCAAGCTCAATAAGATTATCAAAGGGATGAAAAGATTTATAAGCAAATTTATCGAAGGGAAAAACGAGACGTAATGAAAAGAATAGAATTTAAGAGGAAGTAGAAAAGCGTAAACGGCGAATAGTTTGGCGTCGCCAGCGGACCAAAGTCGGCGTTCCCAAATAAAGTAACCGACGAGAATGGCAATCAAGCCGTTAACCAGACCATTCGCCAGATAACGGGCATTGGACAAGTCGCCGATGAAAAAGTAGCTGTAGAGGAAAAGGGAAGAATAAAGAACAAATGCGTAAATCAAACCGCAGGCAATCAGGCTATTCGGAATCTTCTTCCGATAAAGATCGGTGTAGGATGAAATCAGGCCTATCGCAAATAAAGGGACAAGAAAGAGAAGGTCTGTCATCTGTTCATTCCGAGACGGAAATAATCGGGTGATACGGGAAATCTCCCGCCCGACTTGTTCGAAGAGAAATTTTCTCAGTAAGGGGGTGGAATTCTTTCTCTCCTACTATTTTAAGATAATCTTTGTGAACGCCCATGCAGAATCGCTTGTAGAGACAGTTTTCGCAAGAAGAAGGAAAGGCCAATTCTCTCTCGGGTAAAGTCCTCCAGGTGCTCGGCCAAAATTCCGGGTCGAGCGCACAAAGAGGAAAATGGTAAAGTCTTAGATCGTCAATTTTTTTACTCCATTTCCTGATATTCTTTTCAATATCTCTTTTGATTTCACTGTAGGTTAAAGAAACTCGCTTAAAATTGTCCCTGGCCTGACCCTCGAATTCCGGAAAAATCAAAATGATGGAATCAAGCCCCTTAAAATTCGCGTGGGCAAAATTCAGAAGCGCGTCTATTTTTTCGTAATTCTGCCTTAAGAGAACGATCCGCAATTCCAGACAATGATCAGCTCTCCGATATCTTAAAACATTTTTAATGCCTTGGACCGTCTGTTCGAAGCCGTTCGGAACACCGGTAATTTTGGCGTATAGAGCAGAGGTGTGGCCGTGAAAGGCAATTTCCAGCTTCAACCCTTCAGTTTTCAAAACTTCCTTAGCAAACTCTTCATAACAAAACATCCTGGCGTTAGAAAGGCAAGCAATCTCATTATCCGGAAAATTTTTCCTGATCCACCGGATTAGCTTCAAAAAATCCGGATGAGTGGTCGGTTCACCGCCGGTCAAATAGATGGTCTCCTTGTTTTTTAAAACACGGCGTGAGTAATTCCTGATTCGATTCGTAAGCTGCCGATAGCTGTAAAGACGATGGTTTTTAGAGAGACCGAATTCAGGCGGATTAGAGCACATTATGCACCGATTGTTACATCTGTTCGTAACGCAAAGTTCCATAGATCAGGCCTCTAATCGAAAAAGATTTCCGCCGGGTTATTGTATTCGGCGATTTCCGCTATCCTGATACCGTATTTCCGGACTTCTTCTGTCAGCTCTTTTTTTGCTTTCTTTCTCGCTTCAACCATGTTTTTCGCCCAAACCCAGCCGGCCACCTCGAAATGCTCTTTACTCCTGTAGGTTACGATGTAAGACTTCTCTTCTTCTTTTCTATTTATGGTCGCCATGATAAAAAATTATTCATAGGATGAACTTGTCTTCTGCTCCCCGATCGACCTCAACTCGTTATCTCCCAATCTTCTCAAGTATTCGACCCAAATACCTTCGCAGTTATTATATAATGCGCAACCCTTGCATCGCAAGGTCTTTCTTCTGCCGACTTTTTGACGCGATTCCAGAGGATTAAAATTGATGAAATCTTGAGCAATATGCTCGGTGCGGAATGTTTTCACTTCTTGCAATTCGCTGATTCGGTCAAGATTGCCCAAGAAATAACACAGAGGAACGTAACGGATATGCCAATGACAAATATTCTCCCTCCTTCCGATTTCGAGACACTTATTGATATAAGGTGCCGCGTCCGAAATCTTGGGAACTAATCTGTCAAAATAACGCCGCGCTCCGCCTTCATTGCAATCCACAAAAATAAATTCCGAATTTCTTATTCCTTGTCTTAAAATGTATTCGCCGATTTCGGGAAGAAGTTTGTAATTTTGCTTGACGATGGTGGTGTTGGAGCCGAAGTGCATCTTGATTTTTTCTCTTCGGATAATCTCTCTCGCATTTTTGATTCCTTTTTCGAGCTGACGGAAACTACCGGGAGATTGAGTCAAATAGTCATGAACCTTGGCGTTCGGCCCGTGAATAGAAAAAACGATGCTGTTCAACCCCGCTTTAATCACTTTTTCGGCCACTGGCCGGTAAGAAAACATCCTGCCGTTGGTGGCGATCATAATCGTTTGGAAATTTTTCCTTTTGGCGAAACGGATGATCTCGGGCAAATCCGGACGAATCGTGGTTTCGCCACCAATGAGTTCGAGATAAGTCGCCCCTCTTTGCCGAGCGCTAACTATCTCCCGTTTAACCTCTTCGGTAGTTCGTACCGGCAGGTTTCTTTTGTCCTGCTCCATGCAAAAACGACAATGATTATTGCATTCGTAACCAACGAAGATGACGGTTTTGTAAATTTTCCCTTCATTATTCATCTATTTGTTCCTTTCTGTCTTATGACGATAATTTCGCGAATCACTGCCGCTTTCAATCCTTTTTGGCCGTCTGGAACGGCAATGATTGAAACGAGGTCTCCAACCCCAATTGTATCCATTTTAATTTCTTCTTGATATGACCCCTCCTCTCCGTCAACTCCCAAGAATAACTTAACCCAAAAGACCTTCGGAAAAAACTCAATTTTCTGAATTTTTTTATTTCCAAGAAGCAAGGTGAGACTCCTTTTATTAATTTTAATTATTTCTCCATCCAAGATTTCCCTACTTCCCCCCAAGCAGGCGAGATAGGCCTCTTCCATCTTCTCAAGTTTTTCTTCAATCGCTAAAGCTCGTTTGCTCGGTCGGAATTCTTCAAAGCCGCTTTCGCCTCTAATTTCCTTTTCTGCTCCTTGCCTTTTTTCGGCCTCTTTTATCCGGAGGAGGACATCTTCCGAGTCAAAGAAAAACAACATATGCAGAACCCTTTCGTCCGAGTCTCCGGAAAGAAGATAAAGCCGGTCTCCTCTTCTCTCCACGGCTCGAAGATTTTTCAAATCGTTCAGGGAATTTTTAAAGGCCTTGAAAAAGTCGATATGGAAATCCTTTTTAAATCTGGAGCAGTCAAGATACTGATTGTAGGTGAACGACTGGATAATACGTTCAATCATTCCTATTCTCGGAGATGAAATTCTCCCCGAGCAAGAATAAATCGAAGGCGTTGCGTTAATGGGCTCTGACATCTGATAAGTTATCTCGTGTGGGATAGCTGACATGCTGAAGGTACCCAAGCCTAAAACTGCCAAGATTTCTTTATAACTCTTCGCCAGATAGTATTTTTTAGAAGAGGTCTTGGCGTCGATTTTATGATAAGACCAGCAATTTACGTCATTCATCGGCAGAAACATATCGGGGTCTTGAGGGGAACTGTATCCGTTTTTCGCGGCCAACAAGCCGAGCTTTTTGAAAATACGGATCACCAGCTTATTCCGATAAGCAAGGTACTTCTCTTCATCGCAATGGAAGAATTCCTTTATATATCCGGGCATGGGCTGCAACGGATATACGGAAACGGAAAAAGGCGCAAGCTTAGTCAGAGTCGAAAAGCTCTTGATAAAAGTTTCAGCCGTATCTCCGGCAAGACCGACGATCAGGTCTGTATTGATTTTCTGGAAACCCGCCTTTTGCGCGTCTCCAATCGCCTCTTTCACCGCCTGAAAAGTCTGCTGGCCGCGATTATTTCGCACAAGGACTTTCTTGTCCAGCGATTGTACTCCGAAGCTTATCCGATTAAACCCGTATTTCCTTAAAATCGCCATTTTCTCCGGAGAAACGCTGACAGGATCCATCTCGCAGGTTCTTTCTCCATCATCGTCAAAAATAAAATTAAGGAAAAGGTTCTCAAGCAGGTACGCCAGATTGTTCTCGCTAAGGACGCTCGGGGTTCCGCCGCCGATATAAAGATTGGTAAAGCTCGTCCCGGCGAAAGTCCTTTTGAAATAACGGAAATACTCGACAATGTTACCGATATAGACATCACCATCCTTAGAATTGACTAATTTTTCCGAGGGGCAGTAACAATAACTGCAACTGTCAGAACAAAAAGGCACGTGAATGTAGAAATTCAGCGTTTGGTCTTTGGGTCGAATGGCCAAGAATTTTTTCCAATAATGCCTGACTTCTTTAAGCACCACGGGGTTTTCGGGATAAATGAGAGAAGTCAAATCGCTCGCAAAATGTCGGACTCGCAAGTCTTTCAAGAAATCACGATATAAAGAGATTCTCTTTTTTAAACTATATTCTTCCATTAATTAATTCGCCGCGCGCCAAAAATATTTTTATTTTAGATTTTTAATTTTTTAATACCGTACAAATCAATATAATCCTTTAATACCCCGTCACACTTATTCCGATAACCGCATTTTTCGCAAATCGGAATCCTCACTTTATTGGAATTCTTTTCAAGACAAGGAAAAAACATTTCTCTCGCTTCTTTCGGTAAACTACAGGGTAGAAATTCAACCAAAAGAAACTTCACCGGAGAGTATTTATATTTTTTCTTACTTAAAACTTTAAAAGCGTACTGTCCAATATCCGCCATATCGGAAACAATCTCTTTTGATCGCGATCTGCGGCTAAGCGGAGCGGTCCATAAGATATTTATTTCCTTGACTCCGAGGCCAATCAAAAAATCAATTGTTTTTTCAAGCGACAAATAATTTTTTTGATTAAGCGGAATATTGATAAGAATGCTTAATCCGCTTTCTTTCAAAGCAATTAAATTCTTAATCCCCTTAACAGTCTGTTGAAAACTTCCCGGAACCGCCGTCAATCGGTCATGAATTCGCTTATCAGCACTATTAAAAGATATACCGACCTGATTAACTCCGGCGGCCAGGCATTTGACGGCGAAGGCGGGGTATGCAAGCAGACGACCGTTGGTGGCGACGCTAATCTGCCTGAACTCTAAAGTTTTAGCGAAGGTAATAATATCAAAAAAGTCTTCTCTTTGAGTGGGCTCCCGGCCCATAAAACTGACAAAGTCATAGGCGCTTCTAACTTTTCTGATTTCTTTCTTTATCTCGTTCAAACTTTTCTTTCTTAAATGCTTCAAATACTCATCCGCTTCGCTGCAAAAGATACAGTTGTTGTTGCAACTCGAGCCGATATAGATATAAGGACTCACGTTTTTTTTGCCCGGGACAAATTTATTTTTGGGGGTCATGATTGAATTTTTCAATTACTTTTTTAAGGCTGTCTCGACGCGGCTTGTAGTCGGCAGTCCCGTAAAGCTGTTTCAACTTCGGATAAAATCCGCCACAGATGGAATTCATCGTGCATTTGACGCACTGAGAAGCTTTGGCGGCCATCTCCTCTCCGGGGTCAGAAAAATCAAGAATTCTCTCCCCTTGGTAATAATCATCCAGTATATTGAGACCTTTCAACCGGAAGTTGGTGGAAACAGCATGGGATTCAAATCCCTTCACCAGGCAGAGAGGCACGATTTCAGAGATATCGAAACGAATGTCGTATTCAACGCATTTTTCGCAAGCCCGCCGGAGATAAGGTCCGATGTCGGCCGACTTAGGAATAATCCACCGATTCTCCCAAGCCCAACCGTCGGGAACGACAAGGCTCAAATTAAGATAAAAATTCTTCAGCTTTAAGCTATGAACAAAGTCGACAAAGACAGGCATGGATTTGTAATTTAACGAGTTGATGACATGAACCAGGTGGATTTCAAAGCCCTGATCTCTAGCCGCATGAATATTTTCAATGATTTTTTCAAATCCGTAGTTGACGCCGCGGAGTTTATTGCTAATCTTCTCCTTGTGACTGTGGAAAGCAAAATTGATGATATTCAGGCCGGCTTTTTTCCAAACCGCCAATTCTTTTTTTGCGAAAGTCGTGCCGTTGGTCTGGATTTCGACGCCGAATCCGGACTTCTTCCCTTCTTTAATTATTTCGGCCAGCTGCGGATGCAGGGTCGGCTCGCCGCCGGTCAGAATAATCCGGGTGATATCTTTGTTCCGTCTTAACTTCCTGATCTCCTTTCCGACCTCGGTCAGAGAATAAACGCGCGGGTTATAATTTATCGGCGGCCGATTGCAGAAAACGCATTTTTGGTTGCAGTTGGTATTAATTTGCAGATAAGTATGAATTTCGGCCATTTTTCAATTTTTGATTACGACCGCCAATATTTTTTCTTTTTTCATCTTTACCAATAACTGACGGTAAGCCTCTTTGCTCCAATGGGACAGTTTAATGACATTCAGCTTATCCAGCTTCAGTTTTTGGGAAAGGAATTTCAAATCGGCCGGAATTTTAAGCTTAGCAATAAATTTGTTTCCTTTGAAGCCGCTAAAGGTCACGGGGGTTAGCCCCCGAAAACCAAATTGGTCGATATACTCGCGCCAGAAACCTTGGCAATGGCCATTTAGAATGCATCTCGCGCATTCCGGGCTTTTGTTCTTATAAAGATTGATGAATTCTTCAGAGCCCCATTCAAACTCATGAAAAACTTTTTCTCCTATGACGCCGATAATATTTTCCTCGGCCATCAGTAGCGGTCCGAGAACTTTTTCTTCGAACCCGGGAATAACGCAAAGAGGAAACTGCCCGCAAGCGGCGATGTTTATTTCATATTCTTTCTCCTCCAAAAAATTCAAGGCCTTGATAAAATAGGGCCCCAGAATGTCGAATGGTACATAGATCCGCTTGTTGATTACCGCATTTCCCTGCGGGAAAGGATAGGCGAAGGTAATTGAGCGCGCTTTGGGAAACCTCTTATGGATGAATTGGCAGAAGGCTAAAAGATGGCGATAATTCTCAGCGGTAATTACCTGATAAAAGGAAATGGGGCGGCCGCTTTTCAAAATCCGGGCGATTCCTTTCAGAGTTTTCCTGAAAGTGCCGGTGGATTGAGTAATCTCTTCTGAAACTTTTTCGCGATGAGAATGAAAAGAAACACCAAAAGACAACTGTTTTTGCTTGTCGACTTCAATCAATCGCTGGAAATAATTTTCGTCCGAAAGCCTGACCGCATTGGTTACGATGGAAATACTCTCTAATTTTCCCCACTCCTCCGCATGCCTTATCATTTCCGGAAGATCGTCTCTTAAAGTCGGCTCTCCGCCGGTAAACATGATAGATTTCCCCCCAGAAGAAGCGAAACCTTTTATTATTCTTTTCGCCTCGTTTAAAAACATGAATGGAAAATTCTTCTCACTGCCTTTGATTAAGCAGAAGTTACAATTCTGGTTGCATTGCGCGCCAAGATTGATATAGATGGAACGCGAAGCGCATTCGTTTTTCCTGCTGAAAAGATCCTGTCTTTTCCCGGAAATGATGCCGCTGATTCGCTCTCGAGCTGATTTTTGATTCATTAGGAATATTTAATGTTAGGGATGCTTAATATTCACAATCGCGGCATTTGTCCTTCTCGCGCCGTAAATATTCAGATAATCTTTCCAGATGCCGGCGCAACGCTTGTTGGCTAAGCACGTTACGCAGGCATCAATTCTGCTTTTATGAACGTCATTATATGAATCATCCTTATTTTCAAAGCGTTTGGGGCAATAACCTACCTGCTTGAATTCATCCATCCTTTCCTTAGCATCGAAAACGATGACTCGAGGATAATGAAGCAATCCTCTGTCCAAGACGCAAAAAGGATACAATCATTGTTGCGGGAATAACCCGCAATGATTACCGTTTTTCTAGTTATTTTTGGGGATCTTTCCACGCGCATCATAATTTAAATTCTTTTGTTCCGTATAAATCAATATAGCTTTTTAAAACACCATCACACCTTTTCTGATAAAGACAATTCCGACACAGGGGTATTCTGATCTTGTCCGTATTTTTTTCCAAACAAGGGAAGAAATACTGACGAGCTTCTTTAGATAAGCTGCAAGGAAGAAATTCCACCAAAAGAAATTTAAGATTTGTCGTTTTTAAATAAGGCTTTATGGTTTTAAAGGCGTGTTCCCCCAACTCGCTCATTTTCATTACAATTCGTTTATTTTTTGAGCGCCTACTTAAGGGAGCCACGAAAAGAATATTAATCTCCTTTACTCCTAAACCCAACAATAGTTCTATCGTTGGTTTTAATAAAAAATAATTTAATTTATTCAGCGGTAAATTAATCAGAAAGCTAGCCTCGGGTCTTTTCAGTCGCATCACATTTTTAATACCCGCCATTGTCTGGTCAAAGCTGCCGCCAACCTGACTTTGCATGTCATGAATTCTTTTTTCGCATCCATTAAAACTGATGGCAATCTGGTCAACCCCCGTTCTCACCACCTCCCGAGCGAAAGTGTCATAAGCCAACATCCTCCCATTTGTAGTAAAACCAATCTGTTTAAAATTTTGCTGCTTAGCAAATTTCAAAATTTTTACAAGATCATTTCTTAATGTTGGCTCTTTCCCCATGAAATTGATAAATTCATATTTTCTCCTGGCTTCTAGAATTTCCTTTGTGATCTGCTTAAAGCTTTTTGGTTTAATTTCTCCAAAGTCTTCATCCGCTTCACTGCAATAAATGCAATTATTATTGCATCGATCACCGATATATAAATAAGGGCTTATATCTTTATCCATGATTTCGACAATGAATCAAGGGTCCTTTTATACTAGGCAACCATTTTCGCGAGCCAGTTTAGCAACTTCTGCAGCGACCCTTTTAACGCCGAATATCTTGATATATTTTTGCCAGATCCCGCCGCATTCATTCTGATAACGACACCTCTCACAAATCGGCAGGCACATTCGCCGTTCATCAATATATTTGTGGTCAATTTTCTTGACAGACCTGGGGTTATAGCCGACTTGTTTGATATTTTCTGTTCTTTCTCTGGCAGTAATAAAATGGAAATGTTTTGGACTCTCTAAAAATGCCGGAGAGAAAACGCACATCGGAAAATCAAAAAAATAGATGTTAGGAACCAATAAAAATGAATGTAAGTTGCGCCTGAAGACGGCACTAAGCTCTTTTAGTGGAACCGATAAATTTTTGTAAAGGTTTACATCCGTTCCCTCGGGAACCAGATTTAACGGATTCCAATTTTGAACACCTAATGACTTAATCAGTTTAGCCAATCCTTCAATGTCATTGATATTTAATCGAAAAATTGCCGAGAGAACATAAACTTCCTGAGAACCCGATTCTTCCAAGGCATTCTTGATGCCGTCAATAGTTTGATTGAAGGCGCCCGGCGTTCGAGTAATGGCATCCTGAAGCTTAGCCGATGAACCATGTAAAGAAAAATTAACGCCAAACAAACCTCGATGGAAGGCCTCGCGGCAAAAATTTTTATAACTAAACAGGCGACCATTAGTGCCGACACTGACGGTTTTATAACCTATTTTTTTGGCCTCGCTGATCAGCGTTAAAAAATCCAGCCGAGCCGTTGGTTCGCCACCGGTAAATTCCACGCGATCAAAACCCAAAGCGCGGCCTTGTTGCAGTTCGGCCAGGATATCCGCGGTCGCTCGGTCATTAAAATTTTTCCGGAAATTGCCCACTGAACACATCAAACAGTTATTATTGCACTTAAATCCGACTGTGATGATATAAATTTTGTGGTTCGGTGTATCCATAACTAATTTCTAACAGTAATGACATTACGCGGCCACCTTCCGAATAAAGACGGTTTTATGAATAATCCCGACCTCGATAATACGGTTCGTTTTGAATCGGCTTTATCTCTTTGAATCCGAAATATTCCGCGTAGCTTTTCCAAACGCCATTGCAAATTTTATAATATTGGCATTTTCTGCAAACTGGAGGCTTTGCCCTTAAAGTCTTGCGGTGCTCGTCAAGTGAAGCCTTAAATCCCGGTCCGGTTAAAAAAGTATCCAGCTGACTTAAGTCATTGATGTAATCTCTGTAAGGCGGCTTCAAAAGGCATAAAATGAAATTATAAATAGAGACTGCTTGAGGATGTGCTGATTTATTGATTTCATCAATCGCCCTCTCTAAGTAAGGAGCCACCAATTTCATCGGCGCGGTTAATGCTTTGGGATTTTTTAGAACGCTGCCGTCAATACTTAAATAAGTTAACCGGAATTCGTTTACTTTCAGTCCCATCAAGAATTTAACCGTTTCGGGCAGATGCCGGTAATTCTGCTTTAAAATAACCAAATTAATTTTCACCTCCTGGCCTAAATCCTTTAAATTTTTAATCCCCTGGACCGCTTGCTTAAATGTGCCCTTGACTCCCATAAGCTTATCATGAGTATTTTCGTCGCAAGAATGAAAAGAAACGACAAAACTCTCTACGCCGGCTTCGATCGTTTTTTGGCAGAAAGGCTTGTAAAAATACATCCGGCCGTTTGATTGGACTTCGACTTTAAGACCCGCGCTTTTGGCGTACCTGACTAATTCCAGGAGATCCGGCCTTAAAGTCGGCTCTCCGCCTGAAAACGCGAAAGCCCGAGCCTTAACTCTGACAGCCAAATCAATATCCTGCTTCACCTCTTCAAAGGTTTTGATGCCTCCTCCTTCTTTAACATGATGGTCAATCTGCCGTCCGACCGAACAGAAGATACACTTACAGTTACAACGGAAAATGCTCAAACTCTCCACCTTGGCGAATTCGTCGGCAAAATGAGTATTTGATTCGCTATCGCCTTGCGGATGCTGATGTGGCATATATGCTTTTTAGTTTAATATTTTATCCAAAATCTATCAATGCGCCGCGGTATTTGTCCTCTTTTCCTATGGTAGCGACTAATTTCTCGTTTTTAAACACGGAAATCCGCTTGTCGCAAACAACCAGCCGATTACCAGCTTTAATTAAATCCAGTTTTTCTTTCGGGAAAAGCGACTGATAAGACAAAACTCGACTGTATTCCAATTGGTTGCCCTTGACTGTACCGTCAAAAACTAACCAACGAAAATCATCAAAATAAAGCACCGGTTTTTGGAGAACCTTTTCAATTTCTTGTCCCAGTTTGGGTGTTTCTTTTTTTAAAAGTTTCAGGGTTTTTTCGCCGAGTTTTATTGACTCTTGACAATTAAAAGAACAGGGTGTGTGTTTTATCAAAAAGAAGTGTGCGGTGCGCCGCCAGATATCTCTGGTTTTTTGATAGATTTTTTCTTTTTCATTATCAAGTTTTGAATCAAAATTAAAAATAAAATTGCAGTAAAGAGAAGGGCGGGTATGGCTCTTAAGTAAAGCATAAATAATAAAACCATAATTTTCTTGACCAGCTTTTTCTATAAAATTTTTGACGCAACAAGAGGGATAGCCCAGCAATCGGCCCAAAATTTGCCTGTCACCGGTTTTTTCCGCCTCATAAGCTTGTCGGACAAGGTCAAGAGATAAAGAAAAATATAAAATATAAATCGGCTCTTTTATTTTCTGATTATAAAAACTGCCCTTAAATTCGCCAAGCAATACTTGGATCCCGTCGCCTTTAAGCAATTGTTTTAATTCCCGCAAATTGCTCTCTGAATAATTTGCGCACCCGATCCTAATCACCGGTTTTAGTCCTGCTTTTAAAAGCAGAAATGACTGGATATCAATAATTCCTCCGATAAAATAAGGATTTCTCTCTGGGGCTGAATTATTCAGCATTGCTGGTTTCATAAAATCTTGATTGATAATTTGTTAATTTCTCTTTTTAATATTTCATTCCGGAAAAACTATTTATCTATCATCTTTATTTCTGAACTTTTTTAGCCCTTAATCCCCAGGTGACACCTTTATCCTCTCCACTACTAAAAAAATCTGAAATTTCAAAGCCATATTGTCTAAAAATTAGAATGGCATCATTCAATAGACGACCCCCATATTCTGTCCGGTTCCAGAAAGTATCTAAACATCTCTCTTGTTCTAACGGTTTTGTTTCCCCCCCCATGATAATAAGCGTCGTCAAAAATCAAAACAATGCCTCCTTCTTTTAATAATCGGCGTATATTTTTTATAGCTTTTCTTACATCTCTGATATGAGCATAAGAATAATGAAGCAGTACGAAATTAAATGTATTATCTTCTAATTTTATATCTTCGGCGGTTCCAATAACTGGTACTATATTTGATTTGAATTCCGTAGGGATTCTTTTTTTTAAAACACTGATATAAATCTCCGAAGGATCTACGCAAAGAAAATAAGAGTTTCCCTGACTGCTGCTTTGTTTATATAAATCCAGAAAAGGGCTAATTCCGCATCCTAAATCCAATAATTTAATATTTTTTGAGTTAATAATTTTCTCAATCAACCACTGCTGAAGTTTCGCTTCATAAACCTTGTCTCTTCGAACCGAGAAAACCCCCTCGCATCGCTTTTCAGATATAAATTTACAACCCGAACATTTATCATATATTTGCAGCTTGTTTTGAAAAAGTTCATTATCGTAATCGTCAAAAGTTCTGAAATCTTCTCCGTCAATAAAAAACTTTATCGGCTTATTAAGCATCTTTTTAGCCACGATTTCTGGATATCCTGATCCGAACAAACATCTCGGAAGCGGTGTAATAATAAAATCGATTTTTTCTTTATCTAATTTTTTTATTATAGACTCTATCTTCTTTCCGAGATTAAAGTTTTTGATACTTTCTAAAGATATATTGAAAGAAATAGCATTAATCCCTTTCTTGTTGAGCTTATTTTGTGAAAAACGAACTATATTATTATCTATATATATCGATATAAAATCTTGTATTTTGTCTGTTTCGGGAACTTGTATCATAATATGTTATTTTTCTATCGGCCTAAACTCCTCCCAGCCGAAAATTTGCGGGTATTCCCGCCAGGGGCCCTCGCAGATTTTATTAGAACGGCATTTTTTACAAGCCGGGCCCTTGGTCTTTCCTTCCTCCTTTCGGTATTTACTGTATTCCTCGATATCGACATCGGCATCGAAAACATGCGCTTGAGGAATAATCTTTTCCGCTATCAGGTCCTCATAGTTCGTCATGCAACAATAAGGAATCGCTTCAGTCATGCAACTCGCTCCTGCCCTGATGCCGATATCAAGTGCTTTTTTAATATAAGGCATTGCCGCGGAAATCCGCGGAACCATCTTCTTAACCAGCTCCTCATTGTCGGCGATAGTCCTATTAATATGCATAAAAGCTAACTGAAATTGGTCGACGCGGAGCGAAACTAAAAGTTTCGCTAATGAAGGCAAATCTTTATAATTGATTTTATTGACAACCGAATTGATAATAACCCTCTGCTTAAAAAACCTTAAGTTTTTAATGCCCCGGGTTGTCTGATCAAAACTTCCCGGTACTTGAGTAAGGCGGTCGTGAATCGCCGCGGAAGAGCCGTGCAACGCCAAACCGAATTCGTTGGCGCCAGCGCTGATAATCTCTTTGCAATAATCGACATAGGAAAAAATCCTTCCATTGGTTTGAACCTGAATAATGGAATAGCCATTTTTTTTTGCGCATCTTACCCACTCCGAAAGAAGTTTCGGCCTAAAGGTCGGCTCGCCGCCCGTGAAAACCACTTTTTTCCTTCCCTCGTTGCGGCCTTTTTTCAAAAAATCGAGTATCTCTTTCGAAACCCGGTCGGGATACTTGTTTCTTTTGTCGTCTTGAATGCAAAACAGGCATTTGTTATTACATCTGAAACCGACTTTTATATCTACCGTGTCCATTAGATTATTGCCCAGCCATTTCCCCTTTCATACCGTAGACCTATTTTATGACTTTCGGGCGGTTTTTACCATCATTTAACGCCGCGAGCGCTTTACGGCTTTTGAAATCGTCTAATTTAAGACCGGAATCAATATCTCCAAAAAAAATTCTTAATCCCTTTACCTTAAATAAGTCGAGAGCGGCCGACATATTCTTCGGCATGCCAAATTCTTTTTCCAAACAATCAATGTCCGCCCTATTGTTAAACCACGCCCCCGGCAATGGCCTAGTCAATTTGAAATGAATCCTTTCTTTATTCAGATCTCCAAGGAAACGCAAAATCTCCCGACCGATTTCTTTATTGCCTGAAGGAAAATAACTTAAAAACCTTAAGAAAAATATCGTCGGCTTAAATCCTCTCTGATCCCGATGTTTTTTGATTTTTTTGAAGATAGACTGAAGATTATCCTTGAATGGATCTATCTCAATTAAAGGATTTTCTTTCTCGCTGATGGGAATAGCTCCGCTCCATAAGGACAGAAGGGTCTGTCTCTTTTTCACAAGGAAAAACGGCCTCAGGTCGCTCGAGGCCCTTCTCGCCTCGAAGAGCAAATATTTTTTAACTTCGTTCTTTCTCTTCTCGCAGATTTCCTTGTCAATCTTCATCAGGTCATGCATTTTTTCGAAATGCTGGAAAACACAGCCCCCGGCGCAGACCCATTTTAAAAAGCACCGACCGCAATCCTTAATATTATTTACTGTTCTCTTCTTAAGGGCCTGGTCTTTTTTCGAATTGATTATCACTCTTCCATCCTTAATCTCTCCATAGAAAAAAGGGGTGTCTGATTTTGAATCCTCAAGGGCGCGGACGCAACAGGAAATCGCGCCTCCGGTTGTTACATAAAAATTCGACCTGCTCAAACCGCACATCGCCGCTTTTGGCTTAATCTCGGTTAAATCAGTGACGAGATTTATGCCGAAATCCAGATAATCGGAGATCTCGCGGGCTTTTAGAAAATTATCCATGAATTCATCCCCGACCGGCTTCAATTTATTGACCCTGCTCTTCGGACAATCAAAAAAAGGCGTGAATAATGTTTCCCTCCGATAACCCAGACGGTAAAAATATTCCAAAATTTCCGTCTGTCTTTTGACCGAGAAAGGATTAATTACGGCTTTGAGTTTTATTTTTTGGGGACTCCTGGCAATAAAGAATTTAATGTTTTCCTCCAACAAAGAATGCGAGGGTCCGCCGTTAATCTTCCGACGGGTAATGTTATGCATGTCAGCCGGACCATCGCAAGAAATGGCGATTTCATCGATATTTTCAAAAATCCACTCGGCTTTTTTCCTGTTGAAAAGACCGTTCGATATGAGATGGGTGCTGAAGTCAAGATCATCCTGCTTCTTTTTATGGCGAAGATATTCCAGTATCTGTTTTATCAGAGGAAACGCGAGCGTGGGCTCGCCCTCTCCGAAAAAAACCACGTTTATCTTTTTATGCCGTCTGGAGACGTTATCAATCGCGGCTTTCGCAATCGAAAAACCCATTGATTTTCCTTTTTTATGGGAACCGGCATAACAGTAAAGACAATCTCCGTTGCAGGAGGAAGAAATGTATAGAACTATCTCTCCTTTTCTATCAAGTTCCTTGATTGATGGCTGACGGGATTCAAGAAAAAAATCGGGCTTTAATTTGTCTGCTAAAAGCTCATCGGACTGCTCGTCGTAAATCTTAGGCCAATTATATTGCGGCATCTGTTAAGCAACCGGGGTGCAGGAGACATGGGAAGTATGGGAGCCGTGGGAAGTATGGGAAGTATGGGAGCCGTGGGAAGTATGGGAAGTATGGGAGCCGTGGGAGGCATGGGAGGCATGGGAGCCGTGGGAGCCGTGGGA
>CAYGEM010000008.1:20309-23829 GCA_964348915.1 uncultured Candidatus Saccharibacteria bacterium
AAGTATGGGAGCCGTGGGAGGCATGGGAGGCATGGGAGCCGTGGGAGCCGTGGGAACCGTGGGAGGCATGGGAGGCATGGGAACCGTGGGAGGCATGGGAGGCATGGGAGCCGTGGGAACCGTGGGAGGCATGGGAGGCATGGGAGCCGTGGGAACCGTGGGAACCGTGGGAGGCATGGGAGGCATGGGAGCCGTGGGAGGCATGGGAAGAATGGGAGGTATGCTGTCCTTTTCCGGAAACATTCTCAAACTGGCTAATATGATTGGCGGAAGAAGGAGGAGCCGGAATAACCGTTGAATCCCCGGATTGGTGCTGCGCTCCGCCGGTAATATTTTGGAAATAACTTCGATGAACCGCGGAAGCGACCTTGGTAAGCATCAAACCAAGCATGGCCAATCCCGCGCCCAGCTCCAATACGTTTTTTTTACTGATTCGGCCTTCTTCACTGTTCAAAAAACACTCGATCTTTTTCCTAAAGGATGGGATTTTTATTTTCATTTTATTTTATTTTCAGGCCGAGCCAATCGTTAAAAACGCCTAAGGCCTTTTTATTTCTTATTTTCTCAAAAAGATAGGCGAACATCTCGGAATGAAGCTTGCACCAATCATTACAAGGACCGGCCGGGAAAAGATTGCCGTAAATCATATAGTTCATCACCGGGCAAATGCCGCAATAAGGCTTATAGACGCAAAGGTCGCACTGGGAATTATCAAGAGTCGAAGCGGCAAGCAGGGTCTTAGTTTTCTGGCTGTTGATGATTTTTTGATAATATTTCTCCGTAGTCATTCCTTCTTTCGCCAACTCGGCTAGATCGCCAACTGCAAAAGTATTATCCCCGCACATTCTGCCCTCGTCGCAGGAAAAAATTTTTCCATCATAATTATAAAGCATCTGCCCGACAACTGCCCCGCAGGGCGAACGCAGTTCGGTAAAGCCCGGGTCAAGATGCCGCAATATCTTCTTCAGCATAATGAAAGCTCCGCGTTCATAGAATTTCTTTCCTTTAAGATTTATATCAATGATATAATCCATTGATCTGCACCAAAATTTGATGAACTCCTCAATCGGATAACCAATTTTATCCTTGACCTCTCCGGCGGCGCCGAGGTAACTAAGCGGCCGTAGATGAATCCCCTCAAAACCCCATTTTAAATACTCGTTAATGATTTCCTTTGAATAAGACAAGGACTTACGCGATACGGTCAGTAAAGCGGCGATATGATAAATATCGATCCCGGTTTTTTTTCTCTCTCTCTCAATCTTTTTTATTCTCTTAATCCACCCCGATGTTTGTTCATAGCTGTCTCCCAAAGGGAACGGCCGATTGGCATTATGCACTTCCGCGGGTCCGTCCAAAGAGGTGCATATGGAAACTCGGTTTTTAATCAAAAAATTCAGCTTCTGCTCGTCCATAAGAGTCAGGTTGGTAACCAGCCCCAAAAGCAAGGTTTTGCGCGTACGCTTGTTTTTTTTCTGGGCGTATTCAACAACAAATTTGACCACCGGCCAATTTGCCATTGGTTCTCCTCCTTGAAATTCGATGCTTATCACTTGGCTTGACGATTGAAACATCAGGTCCACCGCCCGCTTGGCGGTTTTTAAATTCATGTCGCAATTTTTTTCTCCAATCGGCCGAGAGCTTGCCTGGCAGTACAAACAATAATGATTACAACGCAAAGTGGCTACGACGATATGCAGGGACGGCCCGCTCAAAAGTGAGGCCGACTGTTTTCGGTACTGAAGGATGCTCTTGGTTAAATCTAAATCATTTTTCAGAAAACCCCCTTCAGCCAACTGTTTATAAAGAGTTCTGCCTTCTTTAATTTTTCCCCGGATTAATTTCTCGAAATCCGCCTCGGAGACAAAAAGATAATTCCCAATATCGTTGGTCAACAAATAATCTTTTCCCTTCTTCTTGAAACGGAAAAAATTGAGCTCTTCCAAATTCATTTTTGCCAGCTTAAGTTTCGCCATTACATCAGATTAAAGATTTCGTCTCGGCTAAAACATAATTTGAAAATTCGTCGACGAGAAGCTGCGCGGAAGATGTCTCTCTCGGAACAAGTCGGACGATTATTTGTCCTCCTTTCGTCCTCGTCGAAAATTCGGCCAAATGGCGAAATTTTTTTACGGTTTCATCAATCGCTTTCTTCTGGTATATCTTTTTACCGAAAACGATAATTTCCTCGTTTTTTTTCATTTTTAAGCTTTTTTCTTCTTCTTTCTACTTTTCCCGGTCTGGGAAAACTTTTCTTCCCAGGGAATGGCTATGCCCAGAGGATCGCTTTCCCATTTTAGAGAAGGATTCCGGCTTAAGTCGCCGTCCTCAACGACTTTTTCACAACTGCATTCATCCTTTACTTCGTCGGCGGTAACCGGAAAAACATTTATCTCGCCTGAAGCGCCGAGTAAAGCGGCCCCCACAATATATTCGCGCAACTTACTGTTTCTCTCGGAAATTTTCTGCCGCAAACCGCAATTGACGAGTTCGTTCAAAAACTCTCCTTTAATTTTCTTTATAATATTCGTATCGCTACCCTCTTTCGCTTTGATGCTGACAACAATTTTTTTCTCCGGGTCTCCCTCCAAAAAAATATAAGCCTTGTCCAAAAAAACATAAGCCGCGGCATAAATCGCTTCCAGCGGATAAACTTTGGCGTTAATCGCAATCTTTATTCCTTCTTTGTTTTTCGTCTGTCTCGTCTTTTTTTTTGCCATATCGGTTATTTAATCGATTAAATCGGATTGCTTACTTTACAGCACAATAATTGTCCCGCAGTCAATCCCATACCAGACCAGGTATAAAATCCAGCCGGGCAAGAAGTGCTTCCGCTACCGCTTGTGTAAGCGACAAGATTACAGATATTGGCAATGCCTGTCACTGTAAGCGTCCCGTCAATTGAGGCGTTATTATCACCGGGGTCAGAATCTCCGCCGACATGAAGCCCGCCATTTATGGCTAATTTAGCTAAGGGCGCCGTCGTCCCGATGCCGACGTTGCCGGTATTGTAATAAATATTAGAGCCGGTAGTTGTCCATTGGCTGGAAGACATCGCAGCCCAAGTCGCCAAACCTGTCGCGTCAGAAGTCAGCACCTTGTTTACGCCGGGCGCGCCGCCGGTGATTTTAATCTGGCTCATTGATACCACTCCGCCAGATACATTTATAGCTCCCCCGCCTTCCCCGGGCAGCACGGTCGGATTAGTCCAGGCCAAAATGGCCTGACTTAGAATCACGGCAGTAATGAGTCCCAGAAAAACGCAGAGAATTCCGGAGAAAGTTTTCATATTAGATTTGATTAATTATAGCACATGGAACAAGGAAAGGGGTGGGGATAAAAACAAGGATCGCGTCAGTTATCCGGAAAACCGACATTATTCAAACTGCGGATATTGTAGAGAAGGGTGATCATCGTCATTAGAACTCTATCACCATTAGCAAACGCCCAGCTAATCAGTCCGCCCCTCGGTTTCATTAATGAAACCGTTTCGTATCTGGCACGATGAAACAATTAAACC
>CAYGEM010000009.1:0-1263 GCA_964348915.1 uncultured Candidatus Saccharibacteria bacterium
GTCTTGGCTGTTGAAGCGGCCCGGCTGGGACAGAATATGTCCGATGTGCTTATTTCGCGGAGCATCATTACTTCCTCCTATCTTAATAATCTTTTAAGCCGTTACTTCAATGTTCCTCTGGCTGGTTTGGGGGTGAAGGGCATTAACGAAGAAGTCCTGCGAATTCTGCCCGAAGATTTGGCCCGGCAGAAAAGAGCGATTCTTTTCGGCCGCGAGCCGGACGGCCGTGTTTCCGCGGCGATGGAAGACCCGGGCAACCTCGAGATTATCGAATTTTTGGAGAGATACCTGAAAATAAAGATTGTCCCTTATCTCGCTTCGGAATCGGATTTAAATAAAGGACTTTCCTTTTACGGCCGGCATCTTTCCGAAGAATTCAAAAAAATAATCGAATCGAATATCAATGAGTCCCTGCGGCTCGGTCGGCGCGGTACGGAAGCGGCGACCGAGGTGCCTATCGTTGCCATTGTGGACAATCTTATCGCTTACGCTTTTTCTTCTCGCGCCTCGGATATCCACACCGAAGTTTTCGAGGATTACATCCTTATCCGTTACCGCATCGACGGCGTGCTCCACGAAATTATCCGGATGCCCAAAGAAGTCCACGCGGCCATCGTGGCGCGCATAAAATTGCTTGGCGGTTTGAAAATTGACGAGCATTACAAGCCGCAGGACGGTCGTTTCCGGCAAAAAGTCGGCCCGGACATTTTGGATATCCGTGTCGCGGTGATGCCTACCTATTACGGTGAAAAAGTGGAGATGCGCCTTTTGCCGGCGACGCAGAGACCACTTTCCCTCGAAGAATTGGGAATGTTTGAGGATATGGCCGGGATAGTTAGGGAGAATATCAAGAAAAGTTACGGAATGGTTCTGGTCTGCGGGCCGACCGGTTCCGGAAAAACAACCACTCTGTATTCCGTGCTGGGAATACTGAACAGGCCGGAGGTGAACATCGTCACTATTGAAGACCCGGTTGAATACAATATCCAGTACATTAATCACACCCAGATTAATCCGGCGGCCGGAATAACTTTCGCGAACGGCCTGCGCGCCATTTTAAGACAAGACCCGAACATTATCATGGTCGGCGAGATACGTGACAGCGAGACCGCCGAAATTTCGGTGCAGTCGGCTTTAACCGGACACTTGGTTTTGTCTTCGTTGCACACCAATGACGCGGCGACCGCGGTGCCGCGTCTTTTCGACATGAATATCCCCAATTTTCTGGTATCGGCGGTTTTGAACGCCGTTCTTTCCCAGCGT
>CAYGEM010000009.1:1363-19344 GCA_964348915.1 uncultured Candidatus Saccharibacteria bacterium
CGCAAAGTCGAACGCGGCCTTACAACCGTAGATGAATTATTGAGGGTAATTAGAGAATGATTTCTGACTAACGACCCACAACCAACAACTTACAACTAATAATAATTAGAGATTATAACGGATACGAGGCAGAAAATGGATAAATTCAGATTTTTGCAATGGGAAGTATATAAATCGGCCAAGAAACTTTTTATTTTAATTCTTAAATTGGTTAAAGATATACCAAGAGAACATCGTTTCGAACTAGGAAGTCAGCTTATCAGGTCTTCTTTTTCTATTGTGCTGAATGTTGCCGAGGGAAGTGGAAAAACTTCGGATAGAGAGCTAAATCGCTTTATCGAGATTGCCCTTGGTTCAGTTTATGAAACATTGGCGGGAATCGATGTTTTGAGGGATAATAGATTTATTACCTCGGTTGAGTTTGATGAAGCATACGAATTACTCGATAGCGTTTCCAGTCAATTAGGCGGATTTAAGAAGAAATTAGTTGTTAGAGTCGTTCGTAGTTAGTCGTAAGTTGTAAGTCGAATTCGTAAGTCAAGGTAAATGAATTTCAAATACACGGCGGCGCAGCCGAACGGGAAAATAATCGAAGGAACGGTGGAGGCCAAAACCGGCGCCGAAGTTTTGGAATGGATCGCGGGCCAGGGACTCCGGCCTATTTCCATCAAAGCCATCGAGGGTTTCGCGCCGAGCGGAGCGCGTGGAATTTTCAACCAGCCGATCACCGTTACCGATAAAGTATTCCTGACCAAATATTTGGCTTTAATGCTTAGAGTCGGCACCGACCTTTTCCATGCCATCGATATTTTGGTTGCGGACTTTGACAAGCCGGCGGTTAAGGCCCTGCTTATCGAAATTCGCGAGAACTTAAGCAAGGGCCGGCCTTTCTATACGACCTTCGCCAAATATCCCAAATATTTTTCCTCGGTTTTCGTGAATTTGATTCGGGCTGGAGAGGCCTCCGGAAATCTGGACAAAGTTTTTGAAAATTTGAGCGTTTCTCTGGAAAAAGAGCAGGACCTGCGTGGCAAGATTCGCGCCGCGCTCGTTTATCCGGTTATTCTTCTTCTTTCCGCTTCCGGCATCTTGTTTTTGATGGTTACTGTTGCTTTGCCGAAAATTGCCAAAGTTTTTCTCCAGGGAGGAATTCAGCCCCCGGGATTTTCGCGGGTGGTGTTCGGCGTCGCTCTTTTCCTGAATAAATATATCTGGATAATCTTTCCTCTTTTAATCGTGGGCGGCTTCGGCGTCTGGTATTTCTTCTCCAGGACCGCTTTGGGGAAGAAAATCATGGCGAGAATACTGGGGCGTTTACCGGTCGTGGGAGTCCTGATTCGCCGTATAGCCATTCAGCGTTTTTCTTCGACGTTTTCCACGCTTTTGCGGGCGGGCCTGCCCATTCTTGAGGCGCTTGAAATTACCGCCGATGCCGTCGGTTCCGAGGAATTGCGCGACGCGCTCCTCCGGATTTCCCGCGAGGGGGTGGTGAAAGGATTGACTGTCGGCGATGCCTTTAGAAGAGAACCGTATTTTCCCAAAGTGGTGATTAATCTCATCGCCATTTCCGAGAAAGCCGGCCATATGGAGGAAGTATTGGAAACGCTCGGCGATTTTTATTCTTCCGAAATCGACTCTTCAGTCAAGACCATGGTTTCTTTTCTGGAACCGGTGCTTCTTCTTTTCATCGGTCTTATCGTGGCTATCATCGCTCTTTCCGTTATCATGCCGATTTACCAGCTCACGACGGTATTCTAAATTCATATTCATACTGACTTACGAATCAATACTTGTCCCGATAGTGTAGAGGGACTTGTCCCGATAGTATAGAGGGACGAATTTACGAATAGCGCGGGGAAGTGGTTTATGTTAAAATTATTCAAAAGCGGTGAAAATTAACAAAGGAGTGCCAAGCGAAGGCATAAAAAAAATTTTGAGAGACAGGCGAGGGCAGTCGCTTATAGAGGTGCTTATCGGACTGACTATCGGTGCCCTTATCATTGGCGGGGTCTCCGCCGGATTAGTCAGCAGTTTACGCTCCAATATGCAGACCAAACAGGATATAATCGCGACTGAAATAGCGCAAAAAACAATGGATAACGTGCGGGTTTTGGCCGAGTCGGACTGGAATAAGATTTATAATCCTGCCGGAAATATATCTCCTATCGGGAAAGGGGATGGAACGAAATACTATATTTATCCGGAAGGGGCAGCCTTTACCGTAGATTCGTCTTTAAATGATGTAAACAGGCCGAAAATAGAGGCAAATGTGGAGAATATTGTTTATACGCCGAGCTTCACCGTTGATGATGTTCTTCGTGACAGCAATGGAGCGATTGTTGACTCGGGCGCCAATTACGACCCCTCGACGCAGAAAATTATCATTTCCGTTTCCTGGAAAACCGTGGGAACCAACGAAAGGACGATAAGTATCGCCAGTTATATAACGCGGACCAAAAATATTTCTGTCCTTTTTACCGATCGGAGCGCCGGGTCAGGTGTCGAGGGACCGGTTACTTCGGCGAATGACGGCTTTTCTTCTTCGGATAATATCGATTATTCCGTTCAAGGCCAGATAAAAGTTGAGGGGTATTAATTTTCCCATACTAATAATAACTATGAAAAGAGGATACAGGATTTTAATATTTTTTCTGATAATTCTTCTGATCTCATCCGGATTCATTTTTGTCGCGCAAAAAGTCCGTGGCGCGACTAATATCGTTAGTTCACCCACTACCAATCGTTGGGCTTGGAATGATATTATCGGCTGGATAGATTCGTATTCAACAAGTACGGTGATGGTTACGAGCGACCAGCTTCAGGGTTACGCGAGCAGTTCTATCGGTAATATTTCTTTTGACTGCGCCACCGGCCCGACCGGCTCGAGCTGTTCGCCGGTGGCCTACAAAGTAAGCAATAGCGGTGGCGGCGCTTTGTCCGGCTGGGCCTGGTCAGATACGATCGGCTGGATAAGCTTCTGTGGCAATTCAAGCGGTGGCTCCACTTTGAGCGGTTCAACTTGGATTTGTCCGTCCAGCCCGACTTATCAAGCGACCGTCAATTCGGAAGGACAATTCTTTGGCTGGGTCTGGAACGATGTCGTCGGCTGGATAAGTTTCAATTGCAGTCAACTTGAAACTGGCGACACCTGCGGCACTTCAAATTACAAGACCCAGACGACTTGGGGTCCTACGGCTGAGACCGGAACTTTGATTTCCAGCACTTTCAATACCGAGGTAATTGGCGGCGTGACTTTCAATTATATTCTTTGGAGAGGCGACTTATATGGCGGAGAAGTCAGGCTTCAGTTCGCCGCATCTAATTGTCCCAATGGAGAGAGCGACCAAGGGTGTACAACAGGGACATGGGATTTTATTGATATAAACACAGGGGGGTCCATCCCGCCGGATACAGTAGCTAAAATTGATATCCACGACAAGACATATTTTCGTTATAAAATCTTTATCACCACCAATGTTTTGCGAACGGCTTCGCCGGTGGTTACAGACGTGATTGTGAATTGGAGTCCATAGCAATGAAAAAAAATATCGCGGGAGCGGCCGCTCTTCCGTCCATTCTCTTGCTTTCCGGAATCATCGCCGAAATAATTTTGGCGGTGATTGTCGTCGCCGGTCTTTTTTCCCGAAGCGGGTTTGGCGCCCGTCTTTCCGCCGAGGCGACTGCCGCGGCTTATGCCGGCGCGGAGGACGGAATCTACCGCATCCTGCGGGGGGATGGCGCAGTCCTGGTTTCTCTTTACTCTTATCCGATATATTTTAATCCGGAACACACCCGTTCCGCCGAAGTTACCATACGGCGGATAGAAGGATGTTTGAGTTCCGCTGCATTCTGCGATTATTCAATTACCTCCAAAGGCAACGCTTTTTTGAGCAATCGCAAAGTCGAGGCTGTTTTAAGCGTTGACCCGCTGACTCGCCAGATAGAAGTCCGGTCGTTTAAAGAGATAGAAGTTTCCGCTCCTTAATTTATGGGGTACAGAATGAAGATAAAGGATTTTTTCAAAAAACTGATTCGGATTATCAGCCGCACCGAAAATATCGGCGGGTTGGTTCTTGGCGACTCATCTTTTAATTACGCGAAGATTGTCAATGGCGCCATCAGAAAATCCTCCCTCCGGCTTATCCCCGGAATGGTGGAGGCCGGCCGAGTCAAGGACCGTAAGGCCGTGGTCGCAGCTCTTTCCCAACTGAAAAAGCAGATTTCTCCCCGGAAAGAGAAAATCAACGCCATCGTTTCTTTGGAGAACACTCTTGTTTATTCCCAGGTCTTTTCTTTGCCGCAACTGGAAAAGAGATTGCTCGCCGAAGCGGCCAACCTGAATATGCAAATGATTTCGCCAATTGATATAAAGCAGGCCTATTACGGTTATCAGCTTCTCGGTCCGGTCGCTTCCGGAAGCAACCAGACAGAACTTCTGGCGGTTTTCATACCGGCCAATATCGTTGACGAATGGATTTCGGTCCTTGGCGAAGCCGGATTCAGCGTGGCCGCGGTGGAATACCGGGCCTTGGGCTTGGTTCGCGCCCTTAATGCCTTTAAGAAATTCGACGAGAAAAAAGTTTACGTGGTTTTGGTTTTGTCGAACGAGGGCATGGACTTGACTCTCGTCAAGAATGCCGGACTTTATTTCGATTATTTCTCTTCCTGGCAGGCAATTCAGGGAGATAAGAGGGATATTCCTTTTGAGTTGGTGGAAAAAACCATTGTTGCTGAAATGGGAAAGGTGATAAATTTTTCATCGTTCCGTTTCGGCGGCAGAATAGACCGGATTTATCTGCTCGCTCCGGGATTGACCGGAGAAATCAGGAATTTTTTGGCAAAAAGATTTCCCGAAACCGGAGTCGAGGAACTGTTCTCGCCGGAAGAAAAAATTTATCCGGCCGGAGTCGAATCTTTCGGGGCGGCGTTGCGCGGCGAGATTTCCCGGTCCCGCGACGAGAATATCACTCTCGGCCCTATTTCCGTCGCCGAGGAATATTTTTATAACCAGACATTGAGCTTTATCGGCTTTTGGAGGAACGCCGTCGCCGCGGCGTTCGCGTTTTTTATCATCGTTTCTTTGGCTGGCCGGATATTTTTGAGCGGCTTAACAGGCAGTATCCAGGCCGTTCCTCAAATTTCCGCGGCTAACGCGGAAGAGCTTAACGCCCTGGAAAAGCAAGTCCGTGAGTTCAATCGGGCGGTCAGTATTATTTCCGAATCGCGCGGTGAGGAAAACAAAATCTCGCCGATTATCAATTTGGTCGAGAATTCCGCGGAATCGAGCATAGTCAGGATAAGCCGATTTTCTTTTCAGGATGAAAGCCGGATTTTTTCGGTGAACGGCTCGGCTTCCTCGCCGAAGGAAATTTTCGATTTCAAGCGCTTACTGGAAAACAATCCTTCTATTTCCGATATTCTCTTGCCTTTGCCTTCGGATTCCTCCGGCCCGGAGAATCGGTCAATTTTCAACCTAAGCTTTAAAGTCAAGGAATAAACCGTATTCTCGCCCGAATTTCTCTATCGTTTTCCGGATGGTTTGCCGGTCGGCAACGGTCATTTTTCGGAGGACGAAAGCTCCGGCTTTGAGTTTGGGGCCTTTGCGGATACCGACCCGGAAACGCCAGAAATTTTTCGTGCCGAGGCAGTCAATGATTGATTGCGCGCCTTTATGACCGGCGCTTCCCCGGCCGAAAGAAACCTTGTATTCCCCGATGGAGATATCGGAATCATCGTGAATAACGAGAATATTTTCCGGGCAAATGCGGTTTTCTTTGCCGGAAAAATATTTAATCGCGGCGGCCACGGCCTTGCCTGACTCGTTCATATAGACGAGGGATTTTACCAGAACAGCTCCGTTTGTTTTTCGATAAAGAAACAGGCCGTTTTTGCGGGAATCGGCTTTTTTCGGCAGTCCCGCGGCGATTATTTCGATTGACAGCCATCCGGCGTTATGGTAGGTTTGGGTGTATTTTTCGTCCGGGTTGCCCAAACCAACGATAATTTTCCACTCTGGCCGTTTGTTTGTATTTCGTTTCTCCATGGCTTCCTATAATATTAACGGCATATCGGTTAAAACGGCAATATAAAAAATGAAGCAATATTTTTTGGCAATCAAGGAGGTCTTGGAAGTTTTCTTAGTCGCCCTATTTTCCATACTTTTCGTTTATAAATTCCTTGCCCAGCCGTTTCTGGTTCAGGGAGAGAGCATGGAGCCGACTTTCCAGAGCGGCGACTATCTTTTAGTGGACGAAATTTCATACCGCGTCAAAGAACCGGAACGGGGCGACCTTATCGTTTTCCGTTATCCCGGCAATCCCAGCTTATTCTACATCAAAAGGATAGTCGGTTTGTCCGGGGATGAAATCGAGATAGTCGGCGGAAAAATTTTTGTTAACGGCCAACCATTCGACGAGAGCTATCTTCCGGCAGGGACGCAAACCAAGCCCTTCGGCAACGATAAATTTGTGCTGGGAGAAAAGCAGTTTTTCGTCTTGGGCGACAACCGTTCCTACAGTTCGGATTCGCGGCGCTGGGGCCCGATAGAAAAAAGCGACATCGTCGGTGAAGTTCGTTTGCGTTTCTGGCCGAATCCGGAAATGCTCAAACCTTGATCCATCGTGAAAGAAGAAAAGAAAAAAAATCAGATTCTTTTACAGGCGCCAAAAGGGATGCGTGACATTCTTCCCGAGGACGCGCCTTACTGGGAAAAAATAAACAAGGCGCTGGATGAAGTCGCCGATTTTTACGATTTCAAAAAAATAGACACGCCGATAGTCGAAAGAATAGAGATATTCATAAGAGGAGTGGGCGCGGGCACCGATATCATCGAAAAAGAATTATATCTTCTGAAATCGAAGGGCGCGGAAAAATTGGCGCTCCGGCCGGAATTCACCGCGCCGGTCATGCGGGCTTATTTGGAGCATGGCATGAGCCGGCTTCCCCAACCGGTCAAAATGTATTATCTCGGCCCGGCTTTCCGCTACGAAAGTCCCCAGGCTGGCCGCTTCCGGCAATTCCATCACGCCGGTTTTGAGATCATCGGCGGCGAGACCGACCCGGTTTATGACGCGCAGGCGATTAACGTCGCCGTCCGTTTTCTCGAGAAGCTGAAAATAAAAAATCCGATATTGCAGATAAATACCATCGGCTGCCGGGTTTGCCGTCTGATTTACCGCAAAAAACTGCAGGATTTTTACCGGAAGCAGAAATCCGCGGCCAAGGAAAAGAAAATCATCTGTCGGGATTGCGAAAGAAGGATGGAAATAAATCCCCTGCGTCTGCTCGACTGCAAGAACGAGCTTTGCGCCCGGCTCAAAGAACAGGCGCCGATAATTCTCGATTCGATTTGCGCCAATTGCCGCGGCCATTTCAAGGGGGTGCTGGAGTTCTTGGACGAAATCGGGCTTTCCTACGAGCTGAATTCTTATCTGGTGAGGGGCTTGGATTATTATAATCGCACGGTGTTCGAGCTTTTTGCCGAAGAGGGGAAGTCCGCTTTGGCCGGAGGCGGACGCTATGATTATCTGTCTGAATTGCTGGGGAAAAAAAGCGTTCCGGCGGTCGGAGTCGCGGTCGGGCTGGAGAGAGTGATTGAAACAATGAAGCTCAAGGAACCCTCTCTTTCGGTCAGAAAGACGCGGCCGAAAGTTTTTGTCGTTCATGTCGGAGAACTGGCCAAAAAAAGGGCCTTTTCTTTGATAGAAAAATTCCGCGAAGCCAATATCAAATTGGAAGAGACGCTGGGCAAGGATTCTCTTCAGGCCCAGTTGAAAGTGGCGGACAAAGAAGCGGCGGACATTGTCTTGATTATCGGGCAGAAAGAAGTTTACGAGGAAATGGTAATTGTCCGCGACATGAAAACGGGAGGACAGGAGAACGTGCCGCTGAAAAAAATAATCGAAGAGATGAAGAAACGTTTGTCTTAATTTTTATCGAAAATGGCAAACCATTCCGCTGCGTGTTTATTCTGTAAAATTGCCGATAAGGAAAACGAAGCCAAGATAATCGCCGAAAACGGCAGGACGGTGGCTTTTCTGGACATCAATCCGGCCGCGTCGGGGCATACGCTCATCGTTCCCCGAAGACATTCCTCCGGTATTGGAGAAATGGAAGAGGAAGACGTTCTCGGCGTTTTCCGCCTGGCCAAAGAGGTAGTGGCCAAGCTCGCGGAAAAGCTGGGTGCCGAAGGATTTACAATCGGCATAAATCACGGTAAAATAGCCGGACAGGGAGTTGACCATTTCCATCTCCATATTATTCCGCGATTCGCCGGGGACGGAGGCGGTTCTCTCCATACGATAGTGAAAAACCCGTTCAAAGCGGACGTCAGCGAAATATACGAAAAAATAATCGAATAACAATGGCTATCGAAGTGAAGAAAAAAGAAGGGGAATCGGCGGCATCGCTTATTTTCCGTTTTACCAAAAAGATAAAGCAATCCGGCGTGCTTCTCGAATCGAAAAAGAGAAGGTTTTCTTCGCGTGTTCAGAACGACACGGCGAGCAAAAAATCCGCTCTTTATCGCCTGAAGAAAAAAGCCGAAATCGACAAGGCCAGAAAAGAGGGCCTGCTCTGATGTCGTTAAAATCCGCGTTAGGGGAGAATTTAAAAATCAGCTTAAAGAGTGCCGATCGTTTCCGGGTCGGCATTTTGCGTCTTATTCTCGCCGCCCTGTATAACGAAGAAATAGCGAAGAGGGGCAAGCGAGCCGAAAGTGAATTGTCCGCGGAGGAAGAGACGGCTGTTTTAAAAAGGGAAGCCAAGAAAAGAAAAGAAGCCATTGAAATTTACGCCAAAGCCGGACGTGACGATTTGCGCGAGCAGGAAGAAAAAGAACTTGCGGTTATTAACGAATATCTTCCGGAAGAAATGAGCCGGGAAGCGGTCCGTGAAATAGTGAAGAAGATAGCAAAGAATATGCCGGTTGATTTTTCTTCGGTGATGAGAGAGGTGATGGGGGAATTGAAGGGCCGGGCCGACGGGAAGATGACGGCTGAAATCGTAAAGGAGGTTCTCGGTCAATGAACCTGAAGAAATTGGAGGAGTTGGCCGAAGCGGTTTTTTCCGAGCTCGGCGAAGAAGGAGCGATTCTTGACATATATCTCGTGCCTGACTGGATGATGCGGAAAATTAATCGGGATTTCCGCGGTAAAGACAGGCCGACAACGGTTCTCTCGTTCGCTCCGGCGCCTGGACCGCGGCCGGATGGGATGGCCTCATTCTTCGGAGAAATCTATCTTGCGCCGGAGTTTATTAAGTCGCATAATGAGAGTATCGGACGTCTGCTCGTCCACGGTATCCTTCATCTCTGCGGATTCGGCCATGAAAGCCGAAAGAAGAGGGCAAGGATGGAAGAACAAGAAAAAAAGCTGGAGAAAACTTTTTCATCGCGTCGCGGGCTCCGCCCACTTTTTAATTAAAATGATTGTATTTTACCGAAAGAATTACGGCGTTTACCCAAATAAAAAATGGTCGGTTGATTTGAAAATAATCTAAAGCTGATATGGCGCAAAGTATCGTTCTTGGTTTGGACATCGGCTCCCAAAGGATTAAGGCGGTGATTGCCGAAGCTTCGAAAGAAAAAATGCGCCTTATCGCCGGATTTGTCCGGCCCTCCGCGGGATTGCGCCGGGGCGTGGTGGTGGAGATGGATGAGCTTATCCGCGCGCTTACCGATCTTTTTTCCGAAATAAAACTCATTTCCAAAAGCGCGCTAAAGAACATTCATTTGAATGTCGATATTTCTGACAGCCGCTGTCAGACCTCCAAGGGGATAATTGCCGTCGCCCGCGCCAATTCCGAGATTCACGAAGACGATATCGAGAGAGTGATTCAGGCCTCGCAGGCCATCGGCTTGCCTAACAACCGCATGATTCTGCATAACATCACCCGCGAATTTATCGTTGACGGCGTCAGCGACATCCGGGACCCGCTGGGCATGCTCGGGTCGCGGCTGGAGGTATCCAGTTTGATTATCGACGCTTTTTCGCCGGCGGTTAAAAATCTGACCAAATGCGTGGGACTGGCCGGCGGCAGCGTCTCCGGCCTTTATTTCAGCCCGCTCTCGGCGGCTGAAGCGGCGCTTACTAAAAATCAGAAAGAACTTGGGGTGGTTTTAATTGATATCGGTTTCAGCACGACCGGCTACGCCATTTTTGAAGAAAATAAACTGCTTCGCACCCGTCTTTTTCCGGTTGGCGCCGGCCACATCACCAATGATTTGGCTATCGCGTTGAAGGTGCCGGTGGAAACGGCGGAGAAAATCAAGACAGCTTACGGTTATGCGTTGGCCAAAGAGGTTCCCGGCAAGGAGAGCGTCGATTTGAAAAAAATCGATTCCAACGCTTCCGGCTCGCCTTCAAAAAAATTCATCGCCGAAATAATCGAGTCCCGGGCAGTGGAGATTTTCGAGTTGGTGAATGACGAGTTGAAGGAAGTAGGCAAGGCCGGCCGTTTGCCGGCCGGAGCGGTAATCGTCGGAGGCGGGGCCAAACTACCGGGCATAACCGACTTGGCCAAACAAGAATTGCGGCTTGCCAGCCAGGTCGGTTTGCCCAATGTAAATTTATTCGAGGTGAAGACAGAAGAGCTCGCGGATTATGTCGAATCCCCGGATTACGCTGTGTCATTGGGGCTTACGCTTTTGAGCCGCGAAAGAGGGAAAACCAAGCCGCGCGAAGAGATTAATTTTATAACCAGGTTCGTCAGAAACCTCCTTCCTTAATTTCTAATTTATATTCATAAAATGACGAAGAAAAACAACAAAAGAAGAAAAGAGGCGAAGAAAAAATCGGCGGGAAGAAGATTGCCTGACGGCATCAGAATTTCCGTTCCGGCAGTGAAGATAAAAGTGGTTGGAGTCGGCGGCGCCGGAGGCAATATCATTTCGCGCATGAGCAAGGATTTCGGCCGAGGCGTGGAGTTTATCGCTATCAATACCGACGCGCAGGATTTGGACTGCTGTCTGGCCAGAAAAAAAATAAACATCGGCCGCAATTTGACCAAGGGGATGGGCACGGGCATGAATCCTGATTTAGGGAGGCAGGCGGCCGAAGAGAACCGTTCGGACATCACCGAGGCCTTGGACGGCGCCGACCTGGTATTCCTTGCCGCCGGAATGGGCGGAGGAACCGGCACTGGCGCGATGCCGGTGGTGGCGGAAGTGGCCCGGGAAATAGGCGCGCTTACAGTGGCGGTGATCACTAAGCCGTTTTTCTTCGAGGGATCGCAGAGGAACCGGATAGCCGAAGAAGGGATGCTGAAGTTGAAAGACCGGGTTGATTCCCTGATAGTCGTTCCCAACGACCGGATCTTCGGCGTGATCAGCAGCGATACGTCGCTTATGAAAGCGTTTATAAAAATAGACGAGATTCTTAAAAATACGGTTAAGGGAATTTCAGAGATAATTTCTTCCGCCGGGCTGATTAACGTGGACTTCGCCGACGTGAAAACGATTATGGCTAACGCCGGATTGGCTCTCGTCGGCGTCGGTCAGGCGGCCGGCAAGGGCCGGGCGGGAAAAGCCGCCGCCCAGGCGATAAGCTCGCCGCTTCTCGAATTTTCCATTGACGGAGCGAAAGGAGTTCTTTTCGGCGTGTCCGGAGGAAGCGATTTGAAAATGGCGGAAGTGAACGAAGCGGCGAAAGTGGTCACCGAAAACGTTGACCCCGGAGCGCGGATAATTTTCGGCGCCTATTTCGACCGAAAGCTCAAACCCGGCCAGATTAAAATCAGCTTGATCGCCACCGGCTTTAACGGCTTGGCCAGAGAGAATCCTCTTAACCTCCTTTTCTCCCAAAGGGGCGGCGTTTTCGCGGAGAGATCAGCCGAGAAAGAGCCGAACGCGGATAAAGAAACCGCGACCAAAGAAGAGGAGGCGGCAAAAATAGCGAAAAAACAGGAAGAACTTCTGGAAATTCCCGCCTTTTTGCGCAAAAAGAAGCGTTAATCCCTTGAGAGGGGAGCTTATCCACAACGGGGAGTGTTTTTTGTCCATTTTCGGGCTTTCATCGGGGAGTGATTGCGGTTAAACTGGTGTAGTAAAGGAAATAAATTAAAGGTCTAAATAAAAGATATCGGACACTATGCCGGCGAAAAGAAATTCTGGTAAAACGGTAATGAGAGAGAAAACGAAAAAGTTGGGAGGAAATTTTTCAGCCAACGCGCTCGAGGTGATGCGTAAACGTTATCTCTTGGTTGACGAGAAAACCGGAAAAAAGGAAACGCCGGAGGAAATGTTTCGTCGAGTGAGCCGCGTTTTGGCCGCGGTGGAGAAAAAATACGGCCACGATGATAAATTTGTCGAGCAAACCGAGAAGGATTTTTTCGAAGTTATGGCCAACAAGGAATTCGCGCCTGGCGGCCGGACGCTCACCAATGTCGGCAGCGACACACCGGTCATCGCGAACTGTGTTGTTCTTCCCATCGGCGATTCGATGGAAGAAATTTTCCAGACCCTGAAGGAAGCGGCGCTTCTCCAGCAGGCCGGCTCCGGTTTGGGATTCGATTTTTCAAGTTTGCGTCCGGCGATGACGCCGACCAAGCGTTCGCGCGGTTATGCTTCCGGACCGGTCTCATTTTTGAAAGTTTACAATCAGGCCTTCGGCATTATTAAACAGCAGGGTCGGCACGGCGCGAATATGGCCATGCTCTCGATTGACCATCCCGACATTTTGGATTTCATGCGTTGTAAGCGCGTCGAAGGAGACATCCGGACTTTTAATATTTCCATCAAAGTTACCGATGGATTTATGCGCCAGGTGGCGGAGAATTCCGACAAGCAATGGTATTGCGCGTGGCGGGGGAAAAAAACCAAACCGCACCGCGTCATTCGCGACCAGAACGATATTGTCGTGGCTTACGAGGAGATTGATATTACCGCCAAACAGATTTTTGACGAGATAGTCCACCATGCCTGGTTAAACGGCGAGCCGGGCATTGTTTTCATCGATGAGGTGAATCGCCACAATCCTTTACCGGGACTCGGGCCGATTCAATGTTCTAATCCCTGCGGCGAGCAGTTCCTTCATCCCTACGACAATTGTAACCTTGGCTCAATCAATCTTTCGGTTTTCGTGAAAAACGGGAAAATTGATTTTGACCGGCTGGAAAAGGTGACGGCGACGGCGGTAAGAATGCTCGATAATGTCATCGACATTTTCGCTTTTCCGGTGGAAACCTTGAACGATATGGCTCGCAAGAACCGGCGCATCGGTTTGGGGGTGATGGGTTTTGCCGATATGCTTTACGAGCTTGGCGTCCGCTACGGCTCCAAAGAAGGGGTTCGGATAGCCGAGAAAACGATGAAAGCGATAAACGAAGTCGCGCACAGGACCTCCGAAGAATTGGCCAAAGAAAAGGGCTTGTTCCCTAATTTTGACTTGAGTATTTACGCCGGCAAGAAAAAAATGCGCAATGCCGCCTTGACCACGGCCGCGCCGACCGGTTCGATTTCTATGACTTTTGACTGCTCGTCCGGCATCGAGCCCAACTTCGCTTTGGCGTTCGTGAAGCAGGACAAGGACAGTCAGCGTTATTATTATTTCAACACTCACTTTGAGAAAGCTTTACTCAAGTCCCGTTTCAGCAAAAAGAGGATAGAGGAGATAAAAAAGGAAGTCATCGAAAAGGGGAGTGTCCAGACGATGGCCGACCTTCCTAAAAAACTGCGGGAAACTTTCGTGGTGGCGATGGATCTAAGCCCCGAAGAGCACGTGAAAATGCAAGCCGCCTTTCAGAGAAATATCGACAATTCTATTTCGAAGACGGTTAATTTTCCGAATAGCGCCACGGAAAAGGATGTTATTGAGACCTATCTGCTGGCCTGGAAATTGAAATGCAAGAGCTGCACGGTTTATCGCGACGGTAGCCGGGCGGCGCAGGTGCTCATCATCGGCGATAAGGGGAAACGCGACCCTTCCTCTCCCGAGGAAAAACTGCGGATTCTTCAGGGTGAAGTCGGTTTGAATCTGCCGATTGATGAAGGCAAAATCGCCCCCCGGGTCCGGCCGGCGGTAATGATCGGCAAGACCTACAAAGTGAAAACCGGTTACGGCAATTTGTACGTGACCATTAACAATGATGAAAACGGCGCGCCTTTCGAAGTTTTTGCCACTATTGGCAAAAGCGGCGGTTTTTTCCAGGAGCAGAGTGAGGGTATTTGTAAGCTGATTTCTTTGGGTTTGCGTTCAGGTATCAAGGCGGAGGAAATCATTAAGGACTTGAAGGGGATCCGCGGACCGATGCCGGTGATGACCGAGAGCGGTCCCATTCTTTCTTTGCCCGACGCCATCGGCCAGATTCTTGAAGAACACGTAAGGACGAACGGCCATTTGAAGACCGAAGTGATGACTCCGGCTCTGGCCGCGTCGAGGAAAGTCAGCGATGATTCGAAAGGAGAAATCAAAAAACAGTTGGCCGATTATGGGGCGATGCCCGAGTGTCCGGAATGCGGCGCTCCGCTTGTCGTTGAAGAAGGGTGCATTTCCTGTAAGAGCTGCGGTTACAGCCGGTGCAATTAAATCATTGGTTGGCTGGACTTTTTCCCGCTGAATTATTATATTGAATCTATTCCGGCTCCGCCGGTCGGCGGAGCTCTCCGCCAGCTGGCGGAGGTAGAGCGACTTCCTTATAATGGTTCTTATGTTCTGGGTCTACGCGATTTATAATCAGAAACATAAGAAGATATACATAGGGCAGTCGGCTAATTTAGAAAATAGAGTAGTCCTCCATCAAAATAAACTCTTCGCGAAAAGTTATACAGCTCGGTTTGATGGGGAATGGAGTCTTATCTATGATGAGGCGGTTCTTGACAGATCAGCGGCCCTTAAAAGAGAGAAACAGCTTAAAGGATATCAAGGAAGGCGGTTTCTCAAACAGTTTATTCCGGCGTAGCTCAGCGGTAGAGCGACTCCCTGTTAAGGAGATGGTCGTAGGTTCGAATCCTACCGCCGGAGCACTTTACGTAATAGGTTTTAAAGAATTATATTAGATTAAGATTCAATGAAGGGATTTGAGAGTCCGGACCAATGGGAAAGCCGGGAAGAAGAACGAAAAGACAGGGAAGAACTCAAGAATTTGGGCAATTCCGATCTGGCCGCTTTTCTGCTTAGGTGGCTCGCTGTTTTTTACGATAAACAAGGGATAAATTTAGGCAGGTCAACCCGCTCAAATTTATTGAATTGCATTTTTGATCTTGATGTTTTGCATTACAACAGAGAAAGCAGTGGAGGAATCGGTAATACACGCGCTATTCCTGATTATTGGGTCGGGCTTGAAGAAGCGGAAGGCAGGATTAAGGCAGGAAAAATCCCGGCGAGGCAAATGGAAATAGAATTTCCGTTAAATTCGGTCGAGGAATTGTCGGACGAAAGATTGGTCTGTGGGATTCTTGCCATTTTGTTTGAAGAGCAAGGAGAAATAGATAAGAGAGATGGAATGGCGAATTTCGACAACATTTGCGTAGAAATGAGACTTATAAGGGCAGCTTCTCTGCTCTTACCTAATTTTAAAGAACCCCCCTTTCCCGCCCCTGAATTAATGCGAGAGGCACAAAGAAGGTGAGCGGAAAGAAGCGCGGGAGGAGACCAGAATAATTTTTAGCCACGAATTCGCCTTATCGCAAAGAAATATTTGGATATTTGGGGCGAGTAATTATTAGTATATGACAATTTGGAATATGACACAATGGAATACTACTATATAAGCGAGCATGACCAAAGCGATTTACTCTAAAGACCATAAATACATTGTTGAGCAATTAAAGAAAGCTCGCCAAGGAGCGGGCTTAGATCAGGCAGAAGTTGCAAAATTGCTCGGCAAGACACAATCCCACGTTTCTAAAGTCGAGGCCGGCCAAAGGCGTATTGATATTGTTGCGTTAAAAGAATTCGCTAGGATTTATAAAAAGCCAGTGGATTATTTCCTAAAATGACCAAATCATCAAACAAATTTGTCGTTGCCAAAAAAGAGATTGTAGCCCCTCAAGAAATTATGGTTGAAAAGGGTGATATTGGCGTTATAAAATCCAAAAACAAAAACCATGCCTCCATCTTTTTTATTCACATTTGGAAACAAGTCGAATTAGGTGTAGATGACTTTGAAGTTATAGACGTAAGAAAAACAGGAGATGGATTTTCTAAGAAAATTTGTAATGTCTGTCATAAACTTAAAAAGACTAAGGAGTTTGCCAAGAATCAGAACGCAATAAATAACAGGTCGGTAAGGAGACCATCATGTAAAGATTGCAGAATAAAAATGGAGGGAGCTGGGATATCTCGAACCGATAGGATCAAATGGCTGAAAGAAAAACCCGTTAATGAACCCTTTGTATGTCCAATTTGTAAGAAAAGAACGATAGCTGGTGTAACCAGTAAAGTAGTGCTAGAACATGATCACCGCACCGGAAAGCCAGGTGGCTGGATATGCGATAGTTGTAATACCGGCCTAGGACGTTTCAAGGACGATGTGGAGTTACTAAAAAGTGCGATTGAATTTCTAAAGAAGAACTATTAGAGATTAAAGTTTTTAAGTCTTTTCTTTGTAAGCTCGACATACTCTTTTGAAATATCGCATCCAATATAATGGCGCTTATTTATCGCGGCCATTTTGCAGGTTGTCCCAGAGCCGCACATTGGATCGAAAACAACATCTCCCGTTTTTGTCCACGAAAGAATATGGTCCTCCGCTAACTTTTCTGGAAATATTGCGGTGTGTTGAAAAGCAATCTTATCGCTAGTTGAGCCGCCATACCCTACAGCATAATCCCATATGTTCGTTAAGGTCTTTTCTGGTTTTAGTTCGCCTTTTGTTTTCTTATTTATTCCATCTGCTTTTTTATTGAATGGGAGCATTTCTTGACCCTGTCGTACGGTTTTTGTTTTCAAGGGATCAAAGGTTTTGGGAGAACCTTTACTGAAAACAAACATAAATTCATAGCAATTTGTGTAAGCATTAGATCGCATGAAAGGAGTATTTTTCTTTCTATAAATCATGACATCGTGAGCATTAAAACCCAAACTCTGAAAAAACAGGGCTTGCTTAAAACTTGTAAAGCTTTTATTTCCCTTGTTTATTTTATCGCCAACAACCCACACCAAAACGCCGCCTTTTTTGATAACTCGAAACAAGCCCTTTGCCATACCTTCAAAATCGAAAGAGTAGCCGTTATAGTTTCTTAACTCATCATATGGAGGAGAAGTAACCACGAGATCCACGCAATCAGAGGGCAATCCTTGCATAACCTCTATCGCATCACCACAAATTATTTTATTTAGTGGCACTTCGGTATATTTTTTAGTTTCCTTGTATTCGGGAAACTGTATCGGCGATCTTACTTCTTCGCGAATAACATCGAGTACAATTCCTTGTATAGAAATATCCCGGCCATTTCTAAAAATAAGTGGATCCATATTTTTATTTGCTGGTTGAAGACGAATATGCCCTTTCTCTTTGTAGAATTTTTTCAGTGTTACCTCATGATTGTCTATAAGAGCCACCACTTTCTGTCCGTTCTCGGCAGTTTCCTGTTGACGCACCAAAACTACATCCCCATCGTTGATATTTTCATCAATCATACTATTACCAACTACTCGGAGAGCATAAACTTCCGATGACCGAGGGAGTTTACTTTTGGAAATAACAATTGATTCTCTATCCTCAATAGCTTCTATCGGTTGACCTGCCGAGATAGTTCCTAAAAGTGGAATTTTTACCATTGTCTCACGACCTAACGCTTCAATTGAGCGCGGCTTATTTTCCTCTTTGGTTAAATATCCCAAGTCACGAAGTTTAGAAACATGAAAATGAGCCGTTGAGACAGACGCGAGTTTTAATTTCTTGCGTATCTCATCAAGAGAAGGGGCATATCCTTTCTGCTTCTGATAATCGGTTATGAAATCAAGGACTTGCTTTTGCCTTTTTGTTACCATAATGATATTATAGAAAATAAATCGAAAGTGTAAAAGGAGTAGTTATCCACA
>CAYGEM010000010.1:0-19099 GCA_964348915.1 uncultured Candidatus Saccharibacteria bacterium
TATAAGGCGGAAAGGAATCGGATTATTTTGCGTGCGGCGTCGCTATAATATTTTTTCGGATTCGTAAGCCAGACAATATTTTTATCCTTTCTCCACCAAGTCAGCTGGCGTTTGATGTATTCGAAATGACTTCTCAAAATAAGTTTTTCCATTTCCTCCCGGTTGATTAAACCGCGGAGATAGCGCGAGACGAATCGGCACTCCAAGCCGAGATTTTCGAGCCGCTTGAAACTTAAGCCGTTTTTATGAAGCCGTTTTATTTCGGCAATAAGCCCGGCTTTAAGCCGTTGTTCTAAGCGTTTCTCGACTTTTTGTCGTAATTGGGGCATCGGCGGCAGAAGGCCGATTTTTAAGGCGTCAAAAAGAGGATCCTTCTCGAGCTGGGGAACGGGCTTTTTGGATGAAAGGATTATTTCGAGAGCGCGGACTAGACGACGTTTGTTTTTTTGGTCGATGCTTTTCGCGCGAACCGGGTCGAGCTTCTTGATTCGGTCGAAAAGTTTTTCTGCGGTTTGTTTCTCCAGTTTGAGGCGGAGCTTATAGTCGGGCTTGATGTCGGGGAAACGATAACCATAAAGCAGAGAATCGATGTATAATCCGGTTCCACCGCAGATTATCGGCAGTTTTCCCCGACGAAGAATATCCTTGACCGTTTTTATAGCTAATTTTTGATAGCGAGCTGCGGAAAAAATTCCTTTTGGCGAGACCACATCAAGGAGATGATGAGGGACGCCTGACATTTCTTTTTTGGTTATTTTCCCGCTGCCCAAATTCAGGTCGCGGTAAACCTGGCGTGAATCGGCCGAAACAACTTCAGCGTTAAATTTTTTGGCAAGCCGTACCGCCAAGGCGGATTTGCCGGACGAAGTCGGGCCTAAAATAACGACGATCTTTGGTTTCGGCATTTCCTAGTGACTGAAAATCGGTTAGATTTTCTTTTCAATCTCACTTTTGGCTTTAGCGATGAATTTTTCCAGAGACATTTCGCCCTCCTGGCCGCGCTGGTAATGCCTGACGTTCACTGTGCCATTATCCTTTTCTTTGCCTCCCACCACGATGATGTAGGGGATTTTCTGCAATTCCGCTTCCCTTATCCTTTTGCCGATTGTTTTGTTTGCGTCGGTCGTTTCCAACCGGAAACAATTGTCCGCGAGTTCGGCGGCGACTTTGCGAGCGTAATCGGAAAACTTGTCGCTTATTGCCATGACGCTTATTTGCACCGGAGCAAGCCATAAAGGGAAGGCGCCGGCAGTATGTTCGATATAAACGCCCATAAATCGGTCGATGGAGCCCAAAAGGGCGCGGTGAATCATAAGCGGTTCTTTCTCTTCCCCTTTTTCGTCAATGTATGTCATGCCGAAACGATGGGGTAAGTTGAAGTCAAACTGAATGGTGGAGAGTTGCCATTTGCGGCCGATAGCGTCTTTCACTTTAACGTCGATTTTCGGACCGTAAAAAACCGCGCCACCCACGTCGTATTTGAAAGAAGAAAGGCCGGTTTCTTTCATGGCGTATTTCAGAGCCGCTTCAGCCATTCTCCAGTCCTTGTCCGCGCCGATGAAATCGGATTTTTTCTTCGGGTCGCGGATGCTCAAGGTTACTTCGAAATCTTTGAAGCCGAAAGTGGTGAGTATATAGAGAGTGAGCTTCAGGGCGCGTTTTATCTCTTCCGGCATTTGTTCAGGCGCGCAGATGATATGAGCATCATCTTGGGTGAAGCCGCGTACCCGGGTTAAACCGTGAAGGGTTCCGGAACGTTCATAGCGATAAACCGTGCCCATTTCGGTGTAGCGGATGGGTAAGTCGCGGTAAGAGTGGGTTTTGTTTTTGTAGATTTGTATATGCAAAGGACAGTTCATCGGTTTCAGGCGATAATTTTCGTCCTCAATGCCGAAAGAGGAATAAAGGCTGTCTTTGTAAAAATCAAGGTGGCCGGACCGGCTCCATAATTTTTCTGAAGCGATATGCGGGGTAGCTACGGGTTGATAACCGTTTTTGAGATAAGTATTGAAAGCGAAATCCATTATGAGATGGCGGAGCATGGCGCCTTTCGGAAGATATATCGGCAATCCCTGCCCGACTTCATCGGAAATTAAGAACAGCCCGAGTTCGGCGCCGAGCCGGCGATGGTCGCGGCGTTCGGCTTCGGCGGTTTGTTCCTCGTATTTTTTGAGTTCTCCGGCCGACGGAAAAGCCAGGCCGTAGATTCTTTGCATCTGGGTATTTTTTTCGTCTCCGCGCCAATAAGCGCCGGCAATTTTCGAGAGTTTAAATCCGGCGGGGTCGATTTCTTTGGCGGATTTTATATGCGGTCCGGCGCAGAGGTCGGTAAAAAGCGATTGACCCGGACTCTTTTCGTAAATTTTGTATATAGTTATCGGCGTTTTCGTCCTGCGCAATTCTTTTAATAATTCCAGCTTGTAGGGCTGTTTTTTGAATATTTTTTTTGCTTCTTCCCAGGTTAAGGATTCTTTTTTGAATTTCAAATCAACGGCGATAAATTCGCGAATTCGTCCCTCGATTTTAGACAGGTCATTCTCGGCCAGTTTTTTTAAATCGAAATCGTAATAAAAACCGTTGTCGATGGCGGGACCGATGCCCAGTTTCGCTTCTGGAAAAATTTCGGTTACCGCGAGAGCGAGAAGATGGGCGAGGGAGTGACGGATTTTCTCAAGCTGTTTTAATTTATTTTTTTCGCCTGGTTGCATATTAATTTGGTTTCACCTCCTCTTTTGGTTATCCGGCCGCGCATTTCGATTGCCGAATTCTCCTTCCAAAGGTCGGCGGTTTTGGAAAGAGTGTCGTGAAAGACGAGGACTTCCATATTGTTGCTTAAATCGTCCACTTTTGCAAAAAGCATCGGCTGGCCGTTTTTGGTGGTTACTCGCGTTATTTTGACGATTAATCCGGTGATTTTCACGATTTTTCCGTCGTCGGCCGCAAGGGCGGCGGCGATTGAACCGGCGCTTTTCTTTTTAGCCAATGCGGCGAGCGGATTGGAAGTCATGTGGAGGCCGAGCAGTTCTTTTTCCCAAGAAAGGATTTCTTCCTTGGTCGCCGGTTCGACTTTCTCCAGCCGGAGCGAGAATTTCGGCGCGCCGCCGAAGAGATTAGTTTGGGCTGTTGCGATTGATTTGCGATAGCCGGTGAGCGCCTTCAGCGCTTCGGCGAGATTAACGAGGAGGTTCTTCCGCTCTATACCGAAAGAATCAAGGGCGCCGCATTTGATTAAACTTTCCAGAGATTTTTTGTTCAAGTCGCGGTGGTCCACCCGAGTCAGGAAATTTTCCAGGTCGCTGAAGGGTCCGTTGCGGAATCTTTCTTCGACGACGACTTCAGTAATATTCAGGCCGACATTTTTAACCGCTTTCAAGCCGAAGCGGATGCCGTTTTCTTCGGGGGTGAAATCGGAAAAACTTTTGTTGATGTCCGGAGGAGAAACGGGAATTTTCATCCGGCGGCATTCGCTGACCAATACCGCGATCCTTTCCACGTCGCCGGCATCGCGATTCAGCAAACTGGTCATAAATTCAATCGGCCAATGGGATTTTAAGTAGGCGGTTTGATAGCCGATCAAGGCATAGCAAACAGAGTGGGCTTTGTTAAAGCCGTAACGGGCGAAGGGTTCGGCTAGTTTCCAGAGTTCGATGCCGAGAGGCCGGTCGCCGATGGTCTTTTCGACGCCGGCAATGAATTTTTCCCCTTGTTCGACGAGAAGAGATTTGATTTTTTTACCGACGGCTTTACGGAGCAAATCCGCTTCGCCGAAACTAAAGCCGGCCAAATCGCGGCTGACGCGCAAAAGCTGTTCTTGGTAAACCATAATGCCGTAGGTGCTTTCGAGAATCGGTTTCAGCTTGGGGTGAAGATAGGTGATCAATTCTTCCCCTTTTTTGCGGGCGATATAAGTAGGAATAAGTTCCATTGGTCCGGGCCGGAACAGAGCGACCATGGCGACCAAATCTTCGAAGCGGTCGGCTTTCATCGCCGTGAGCCAGCGGGTCATTCCCGCGCCCTCAAACTGGAAGATGCCGATGTTTTCTCCGCGCTGGAGAAGAGCGAAGGTCTGTGGGTCGTCGAGCGTAAGCTGGCGGATATCCATTTCTATTCCGCGTTCCTTCAGCAGCTTGATAGTCTCTTCGATGACGGTAAGATTTTTCAGCCCGAGGAAATCCATTTTTAAGAGGCCCATATCCTCGATGGAGTGCATTTCAAATTGGGTGATGGTGGAGTTTTCGTCCTGCGGGGAGCGTTGGAGGGGAAGGTATTCAGTAATCGGTTTGTCTGTGATGACCACTCCGGCGGCGTGGACCGAAACGTGACGGGCGACGCCTTCGAGCCGCGAGGCGGTATCGATGATTTTTCTGATATCGGGATTGGTTTGGTATTCGGCGCGGAATTCAGGGATGCGTTCGAGAAATGATTCCAACTGACCGGCCGTTTTTTCCGTGTTAGGTTCGAAAGGAATCAGCTTGGCGATATGGTCGACGAAAGAATAAGGAAAACCGAGGGCGCGCCCGGCATCCCTCACCGCCGCTCGCGCCGCCATGGTGCCGAAGGTGATGATCTGGGCGACATGGTCTTCGCCGTATTTTTCCCGGACGTAGCCGATGACTTCATCGCGGCGATTGTCGGCGAAGTCAAGGTCGATATCGGGCATCTGAATGCGGGCGGGATTCAAGAAACGCTCGAAGAGCAGGTCGTAATCCAGAGGATTCACTTCGGTAATGCCGAGAACATAAACGATTAAACTCGAGGCGGCTGAACCGCGGCCGGGTCCGACAACGATGCCGTGATTTTTTGCCCAACGGACAAAATCCTGGACGATTAAAAGGTAGCTCGCGAAACCGGTCTGCTCGATTATGGACAATTCGTAATCAAGCCGCTCGCGGATGGCCGGAGTGATTTTTTTGAATCGCTCGGCTAAACGTTCCTGGATGAGTTTTTTCAGATAAGAGAGAGGGTCTTCATCATTTGGAACCGCAAAACGGGGCAATTTGTTTTTGCCGAGTTCAAATTCGAATCGGCATTTGTCGGCGATTTTAACCGTGTTTTCGATCGCTTCGGGGACATCGGAAAACAGGTCGGTCATTTCTTCGGCCGAGGAAAGGGAGAGTTCGTACTCTTTCATCGTCAGCCGCTTTTCGTCGTCAAACTGATTATTTGTCTGAATGGCCAGCAAAACTTCGTGGATAGGTTTGTCTTCCGGCCGGAGGTAATGGGAGTCCTTGGTGGCGACGACAGGAATATTTTTCGCTACGGCGATGGCGCGCATTTTTTTATTTAACTCCGGATTGTGCGGCTGGAGTTCGATGTAAAAATCTTCACCGAAAAGGCGCTGATACAGAGAGGCGGTTTCTTCCGCTTCTTTCTGCCGGCCGAGCTCGAGAAGTTTCGCGATTTCCCCGGCAAAACAGCCGGAAAGGCAGATAAGGCCTTCGGTGTGCGCTTCAAGAATTTCTTTGTCTATTCGCGGTTTGTAATAAAATCCTTCCAGATGGCTGGCGGTGATGAGTTTGACGAGGTTGCGGTAACCGGTTTTGTTTTTGACGAGAAGGGTCAGGTGGTAGCGCATCGAATCGACTCGCGGGTCTTTGGAAAAGCGGGAGCCGTGGGCGACGTACATTTCGCAACCGATAATCGGCTTTATTCCGGCCGCCTTGGCTTTTTTGTAAAACTCCACGGCGCCGTAAATATTGCCATGGTCCGTCAGGGCGAGCGTTTCCATATCAAGTTCTTTGGTGCGTCGGATTAAATCGTCGATTTTGGATAAGCCGTCAAGAAGGGAATAATGGCTGTGGACATGCAGATGAACGAATTTCACATTTAATATTATATCGAAGAGGACGGGAAAAGAAAATTAATTTGGCGTATGATGGTTTATATTCAAGCGCCGGCAGGAGTTAAACCAGCAATGAAAAAAAATTATATCGTTGGAATGGACGAAGTGGGACGAGGATCGCTTGCCGGACCGGTAGAGGTCGCGGCGGTCGTTATCCCGGCGACTGGCCGGTTGCCGAACCGCCTCGGCCGGCTTATTCTCCGCGATTCCAAAAAAATGACCCCGAAGGGTCGGGAAAAGTGGTATCGCTGGGCCAAGGAAAGAGAGGAAAAATCCCCGGAAAGAATAAGAATTTTTTCCAGCCGGGTTTATCCGAAAAAAATCGACCGGACAAATATTTCCGTGGCGGCCAACGAAGCGGCGCGGCGCTTATTCGAAAAAATCAATGAAGGAGGCGGAAGATTACGCATTTATCTGGATGGCGGCCTTTATCTGAAAAGTCGCGAATATCAGGAATCTCTTTTTGAAAAAACCAAAAAGAATTGCCGGCCGAGAACAATCGTAAAGGGAGACGAAAAAGTGCCGGTGATCAAACTCGCTTCGATTGTAGCTAAGGTCGAGCGCGACCGTTATATGGCGAAGCAGGATGGAAGATATCGCGGTTACAATTTCTCCAAGCATAAAGGTTACGCCACCAAAGACCACTTTGCTTCGGTGCGAAAAAAAGGAATTTGCCGGATACACCGATTGACATTCTTCTCCGGGGAAAATATCATAAAAGATAAACAAAACAGAAAAATCATGCCTCCTCCGGTTAAACATCATTCGAAATCGAAAGTGGGAAGAAGAAGGGCCCATTTGGCTAAAAAGCCGCGGCAGTTGAGCAAATGTCTGAAATGCGGCGGTCCCGTATTATCTCACCGGGCGTGTTCCCGCTGCGGGTTTTACGGAAACGTTTAACGACAAAAAATAGATGTCGGCACGACAATTAGGGCGAGCGCTTGTTCTTCAGACTCTTTTCGAGTGGGATTTCTTCGGCGGGAAAATCGGAAATCTCGACGAGGCGCTTAAACGCAACATCATCGAGTTCGCGCCGGACCTCGACGAAGGGGATTTCGTCCAGAAGTTGTTGAAAGGGATTATCTCTAAGAGAAAAGAACTGGACGAAATTATCATCAAGGCGGCGCCGGAATGGCCGCTCGAGCAGATTTCTTCGGTGGACAGGAATGTTTTGAGAGTCGGGTTGTACGAGCTTCTTTTTTCCGACCGGAACGAAGTGCCTCCTCGCGTGGCGATTAACGAGGCCATTGAGCTGGCCAAGGCCTATGGCGGTTCCAACTCCGGGAAATTCATCAATGGAGTGCTGGGTACTGTCTATCGGGAAATCGGCGAGCCGGACAAGAACGAAATACCCAAAAAGGAATTGAAGAAAAAGGAAAAAAAAGAGAAAGAACAATCATGAATTTACCGGCGTTAGAATCGGAAATCGGACTGCGTTTCCGCAATAAGGATTTTTTGCTTGAAGCGCTGACGCACCGTTCTTATTTGAATGAGAATCCGGACTGGAAGCAGTCGAATAACGAACGGCTGGAGTTTTTGGGCGACGCGGTTCTCGAGCTCGTGACAACAGAATATCTTTTTAACGAATATCCAAAAGAGGAAGAAGGGCAGTTGACTTTGTTCCGCGCCGCTTTGGTCAATACGCGGATGCTTTCGCGCATCGCGGAGACAATCGGCCTGCAAAAATACCTTTTGGTTTCTCGGGGAGAAGCGCAGTCAAGCGGACGCGCCAGCGAGACGATTCTGGCCGACGGTTTCGAGGCCTTGGTCGGCGCCATTTATATGGACCAAGGATATATCCAGGCCAAGAATTTTATTCTTCGCGTTCTTATTCCTTATCTTGGCGAAATCGTGGAAAAGGGATTGTATAAAGACGCGAAAAGTTTGCTTCAGGAAATAGCGCAGGAAGAATATAAATTGACGCCGACATATCGCGTCATCGAAGAATCCGGACCGGACCACCAGAAAATTTTTCGCGTGGGAGTTTATTTCAACGAGGAATTAAAGGCGGAAGGGGCCGGACCGTCCAAGCAGGAAGCGGAAGTCGCCGCGGCCAAGCATATTTTAAAAGAGGTCGGCGCCGGCGCGCCGACGGGATAATAAACGAAAATGGCGATTTCTTGGAATTTATTCATTCTCTCGGCGGCGCTTCTGGCAGTCGGATTATTGACGGTAATTTATTTCCGCCGTCGCCGGTCCGACAATCCGAGAATTTTTAAAATTTACGCGGACACGGAAGAGATTGATTTTTTGACCGGCAATCTTCCCAAAAAGATGCCGCCGTTTATCCTCGAGGCAACGGTGCCTCATCTCGGTAAGAAAATCGAATTTTTCGTTTCCGCGGGAAAAAACGAGAAAGAAGTTATCGCGACAATAAAAAAATATTTGCCGGCGGCCAAAATAGAAGAAACGGAAGATTTCTCAATTTTTTACCATGGCGGAGAAACCATCGTTTCTTTAGTGGAAGCCGGCAGGCATTTTAAATTTTCCCGGCTTAATTTTTCCAAAATCAACGAAGTTGGCGAAAGTTGTTTATTACAGATGCTTCGCGGTTTTGGCAAGAATAACAGGATTGAAATCCGTTTGCTTGTTTCCGCGCCGAGCCAGTTTCAGGCCAAAGAGATATTCCGGTCGGTCATTCCGAATCCAGAAGACGGGAAAATAATAAAAGTGAAAAACAGCGCCGCTTTAATCGGTAAGATAAATTCGCGCGAGCCCTAATTTCGGAAAAGATGGAGATAAAAGAGAATATTTCTCTCGCCCCTTTTTCCAATTACCGCATCGGCGGGCCGGCGCGATATTTTACCCGTGTCGGAAACCTGAAGGAGTTGCGGGAAGCGCTTGAGTTTTGGAAAGAGAAAGGAGCAGGCCGGCCGATTTTTATCTTGGGTGGCGGAACTAATATTCTTTTCGATGACGCCGGTTTCAACGGGTTGGTTGTTCAAATAAATTTGGAACACCTGTATTTAATCGGAAAAGATGTCGTTTCCGCCGGAGCCGGGACTTCGATGGCCGACTTGGTGGAATTTTGCCGCCGTAATTCTTTGGCGGGAATGGAGTGGGCGTCCGGTTTGCCGGGGATGGTCGGCGGAGCGACAAGAGGAAACGCCGGCGCTTTCGGCCGGGAGATGAAAGATTCGGTCATTCAAACAACAAGCGTGAAAATCGGTGAACCGGGAAGAGTGATAGAGAGGAATCGCAAAACGCTTGGATTTGGTTATCGCACCAGTTTTTTTAAAAAAAACAGCGGCGAAATAATTCTGGGCGTCCGGATTAAATTGAGGAAAGGATCAAAGAAGAAAATCGAAGAAATCGGCAAAAAGAACCGGGACTACCGGCGCGAATACCAGCCGCTTGAATTTCCGAACGCCGGCAGTACTTTTAAGAACGTTCCTTTAACGCAGATAAACGCGGATAGCAACGCAGATAAACGCGGATATATCAGCGTAAATCAGCGTGAAAATCTGCGTAAATCAGCGCTAGTAATAAAGACTGATCCATTCCCGGTTGTGCCCGCGGCATACCTTATCAGCGAAGCCGGACTTAAAGGACAACGAAAGGGAGGCGCGGAAATTTCCGTGAAGCATCCCAATTTTATTATCAACCGAGAAAACGCTTCGTCCTCCGACGTTCGCGAATTGATTCGGTTTGCAAAAGACGCCGTGAAGGAAAAATTCGGCGTTGATTTGGAAGAAGAAATAATTTTTGTGCCGACAAAATAGCGAAATTGAGTTATCCACATGTTTTTTAAATTTGATTTGTTCTAAAATTAAGACAGAACTAATGAAGTTGAGCGGTCGGCAATTTTCATTAGCATAAAAAACATTTAGCTTCGATGGCAAAGAAAAAAGCTACTAAGAGGAAAGTCGCCAAGAAGCCGGTAAAGAAAATGGCTGCGAAAAAAAAGAAGAAAGGAGGAAAAAAGAAGAAATAAAACAGCGAATTAGGTTGTTTTAATCCGTTCCGACCGCAAATCGGGGCGGATTTTTTATGGAGATAGATTTTTGCCGCGGTTTGTATATAATGAGGCCATGATTATCAATATCGCCGCCAAAAATTTTGAACTCACTCCGGCCATCCGGAAATACATCGAAGATAAAATAGCCGACATAAACAAGTTCGTCGGCCCGAATCTCGATGTTGATTCGGTCGAAATTAATTTTGAGGTCTCGAAAACGACGCAGCATCATCGCAAAGGAGACGTTTTTTACGCCGAGGCGAATTTGAACATTCCTGGCAATTTTCTGCGGGCCGAAAAAAACGCCGATACCTTGTACAAGGCCATCGATGAAGTCAAAGACCTTCTGGCGGACGGAGTCAGGGAATTTAAAGACCGGGAGAGGGAAAGGAGAAAATTAGGCGTTTAATGAAATTGATTTTTTTGTCCAAATCCCGGAGGAAATCCGGAAATGAAGCCGCTCTGGTGGCCGCGATTAACGACAAGGAAAAAGAGCTTGCTGCGTTGACCATCGAAGAGCTTGGCGGGAAAAGCGAAGTTCTTAAAGAGAGAGCGGCGGGAGGGGCGAACCTTGATGATTTGCTTGTTGAAGCTTTTGCCCTGGCGCGCGAAGCGGGGAAAAGGACCCTCGGTAAAAGACAATTTGATGCCCAGCTTTTGGGAGGCATTCATCTTCATCGCGGCGCGATTATCGAAATGCTTACCGGTGAGGGGAAAACCCTCGCGGCGACTGCGCCGGCATATCTCAACGCCCTTGCCGGAAAGGGAGCGCATGTCATCACGGTCAATGATTATTTGGCCAGGCGCGATACTGTTTGGATGGGACAGATTTACAATCTACTCGGATTGAAAACCACTTGTCTGGTACATAACGGCGCTTATCTTTATGACCCGGCTTTCACCGTTTCCAAGGCGGAAGGAGAAATTCGCGACGCCGAACGGGACGAGACCGGCAGTTTCCTTATTCAAAGCGAATTTCTCCGGCCGATTTCGCGAAAAGAAGCTTATGCGGCGGATATCACTTACGGAACCAATCACGAATTCGGCTTTGATTATCTCCGTGACAATCTTGCGTATGATACCGGGGACCAGGCCGCCCGACCTTATTATTACGCCATCATCGACGAAGTGGACAGCATTCTTGTCGACGAAGCCCGCACGCCGCTTATCATCGCCGCGCCCGACCATTCCGCCGGAGAATTTTATAAATTATTCTACCGCGCCGTCAGCCGGCTTACCGAGAAAGAAGATTACGAACTTGACGAAAAGAGTCGCTCCGTGGAAATAAACGGAAAAGGAATCGACAAAGTGGAAAAATTTATTGGCGTGGCGGATTTATATTCGCCGGAGAATATCCGCTTGGTCCATTACTTGGAGTCCTGCCTGAAAGCCAGGGCGCTTTTCCAGCTGGACCGCGATTATGTGGTTAAAGACGGCGAGGTAATTATCGTCGACCAGTTCACCGGCCGGCTGATGCACGGCCGGCGTTATTCCGCGGGACTGCATCAGGCCATTGAGGCGAAAGAAGGAGTGGCCGTGCGCGAGGAATCGCGCACCTTCGCCCAGATTACCATTCAGAATTTTTTCCGGCTCTACAAAAAAATATCCGGTATGACCGGAACAGCCCAAACCTCGGCGGAAGAATTCCATAAAGTTTACGGCTTGGAAACTATTTCGATTCCCCCGAACCGGCCGATGATAAGAATTGATTTGCCGGATTTGATTTACAAGAATACCGAAGCGAAATATCGCGCCATCGCCGCCGAGATAAAAGAAAAACAGGAAAAAGGCCAGCCGGTTTTGATTGGTACGGTGTCTATCGAAAAAAACGAAGTATTAGCTAAGTTCTTGAAGCGGGAAGGGGTGAATTTTGAAATGTTAAACGCGAAAAACCACGAGCGTGAAGGAGCGATTATCGCCCAGGCGGGACGTGAAGGAGCGGTAACGCTCGCGACAAATATGGCGGGAAGAGGAGTGGATATTGTTTTGGGAGGCAACCCGCCGGTTAAAGAAGAGGGAGAAGAAGTGAAAAAACTGGGCGGACTGCATGTTATCGGCACCGAGCGCCACGAAGCGCGCCGGATAGATAACCAGTTGCGCGGACGGTCGGGTCGGCAGGGCGACCTTGGTTCTTCACGTTTCTTCCTTTCTCTGGAAGACGACTTAATGCGGATTTTCGGCGGAGACCGGCTGAAATCCATTATGCAATCATTCAATGTTCCCGAAGACCAGCCGATTGAGTCCCGTTTGGTTTCCCGGGCCGTGGCCGAAGCCCAGCGTAAAGTTGAAGGATTGAATTTCGATATCCGCAAGAACTTGCTTGATTATGACGACGTCTTGAATAAACAGCGTTTGTCTGTTTATCGCTTACGCGAAGAAATTCTGAAATCCGATGAGGAAAGTTTCAAAAGGATACTCGGAAATACCATTGATGATTTTTTGAACAAATCCGGCCGCATCGAAGAAAGAGAAGCAACAAAAGAAAAAGTCGCCAAACTGGCGGCGACACTCGGACTGAAACGTCCGGTTATGACCGTGCTGGATATGCTCTGGATGAATCATCTTGAGGATATCGAAGAACTCGCCGAATCAGTGCGCATTCGCGCTTATGGCCAGCACGACCCGCTTGTCGAATACAGGCAGGAGAGCCACGGTCTTTACACTTCGATGACGATGGCTTTCGGCGAATGGATTTTCAACAACATTTTTAAGGTAAGCGAAAATCCGCCGGCTGGCGAAAGAACGGGACAGGTAAAATCGCAGAATGAATATCCGAAGACCGGCCGGAACGACCCCTGCCCTTGCGGAAGCGGCAAAAAATTCAAGAAGTGCCATGGAAAATAAAACCATTTTATTAAACAAAATAAAAAAAAGAGCCAAAAATCTCATTTCTGGAGCAAATAGTTGTCACGAATGGGACCATACGGAAAGGGTTTACAAATTGGCAATGCGCATAGGCAAAAAAGAAAAAGCCGATCTGGAAATTTTAGGATTAGCTTGTATTTTGCATGATGTCGCCAGAGAAAAAGAAGACGAGTCAGAGGGGAAAATATGCCATGCGGAGAGAGGAGCGATTTTAGCAAGAGATATCCTTGAGAAGAACGGGGTAAAAGAAGAAAAAATAGAAAAAATTGTTCATTGCATTGAAACGCATCGGTTTAGAGGAAATAAGGTTCCTAAATCGAAAGAAGCAAAAATTTTATATGAGACGGATAAATTAGACGCAATCGGAGCCATCGGCATTGGCCGAGCTTTTTCTTTTGCCGGCCACATCGGAACAAAAATACATGATAAAGAAATAGATTTGGAAAAAACAAAACAGTACTCCGTAGACGATTGCGCCTATAGAGAATATTTGGTGAAGCTAAGATATATAAAAGACAAGATGTTCACCAAAGAAGGGAAAAGGATCGCCAAAGAACGCCATAAATTTATGGAAAAGTTTTTCGAGAGATTGAATAAAGAAGTCGACGGAGAAATATAAAAATCGCCGCGATAAATAATATGTCGATAATCAAGAAAAAAATTTGGCCGGAATATTTCGAGGTAATGGCTTCCGGTAAAAAGAAGTACGAGCTTCGCCTTAACGACTTCGAAATCAATGAAGGAGACACGCTCGTGCTTGAAGAATGGAATCCCAAAACAAAAGAATACACGGGAAGAAGAATCGAAAAAAAAGTAACTTACGTCGGGAAATTCAGAATCGATCAATTATTCTGGCCGGAGAAAGAAATTAAAGATAAAGGGATACAGATTATTTCGCTGGAATAATTTCTGTGGAGTTTTAGAGAGTAAAAATCCACGAGTAATGGGGCGTTCTAAGAGCAGAAGCTGACAAAGATAGGCTTCCCGGCTATAATTCTGCCATAAGATGAAACCGAAAAAACGTAAAAATATCGAACCTTATCTGGCCGATATCCGCCATCCCTCCAGAAAAATCAGGGACGACCGGACCAAATTACCGGATAAATTTTTCGTCAAAGAAACAACCGGAGAAGCCGCGCCGCTTGAACCGCCGCTCCCCAAGAAAAGAATAAGCCGGAAAAATAAAATTATTTTTGCCGTTTTTCTGTTTTTTTTCACGTTAGTTCTCGGGTATCAATTCGTAAACAATGTTGTCTTTTCCGTAAGAAATGCCTCCCAGAAATTTGACGAGGCCTCCGGCGCTTTGGGACTGGAAAAAGGAACGGTACCCCAACCGGCAGCGACAAAAAAAGAAACCGGTCTGGATTTTTCCAAAATCGTTTCTTATTTGAAATTTATGCCGGATTTTTTCGCCAGCGTTAAAACGCTTAACGTCGATATGGCCGGGGGCGTCAGGTTATTGACCGAAATAAAAAGTAGCGGCTTCAATTGGCTTTTTGAAGACGGTCAGAAACTTATCGTGAAATTGGGCGAGGCGGGAAAAGCCATCGATAAAATCAACGCCGATTTCATAAAAGTGAGGACGCATTTCTCCGCTCTCGGCATGGAGGAGAGCGTCCCTCAAAATTATCTTCAGCTTCAGTCGTCTTTTATCGCGGCGAGCGATTTCATCAAAGCGGCCACTGATTTTATTTCGCAAGGAAACCATCTTTTAATCCTTTTTGAAAATGACTCCGAGATAAGGCCGGCGGGCGGGTTCGTGGGCAGTTACGCCGATGTTTATTTCCGCGATGGAATGATAAAGCAGATGGAGGTGAATGACATTCTTTTGCCGGACAACCAATGGAATTCGAAAATCATTCCGCCGAAGCCGTTGTGGCCTATTAGTCAGAGCTGGGAGGCGCGCGACGCCAACTGGTTTTTTGACTTTCCTCTTTCGGCCGAAAAGATTATCGGACTTTTGGAGGATTCTCCTCTTTATTCTTCTGACAAGGTGAAATTCGGGGGAGCGGTGGCGATAAATACCAAAGTAATTCAGGACATCTTAACAATTACCGGGCCGGTTGAACTTAAAGAGCGCGGAATTACGCTTGATGCGGATAATTTTGTCGTCGAATTGCAGAAGGAGGTCTCAACTGACGCTTTGGAAAGGGGAAGCGCGAGAAAACAAATTCTTAAAGATTTGACGCCCCTGCTTATCGAAAAAATCCGGACGTTGGAACCAAAGCAGGCTGACGCTTTGTTCGGCCGGTTAAGCGAGCGGGCGAAAAACAAAGATATTAAGATTTATTTCCGTGAGCAGAAAATAGAAGCGTTAATCGACAATTTGGGAATTGGCGGAAAATCTTTCGCCTTGCCGGAGAATTTCTTCGGCGATTATCTCGCGGTAGTGAACGCGAATGTCAACGGCGGGAAAACAGACGCGTTTATGAAGCAGAATATTTCATTGGCGACCAGAATATTGGCTAACGGCGACATCGAGAGCGAACTCCAGATTACGCGCGAGCATACCGGCGGGGAAAGAAAAGAATCCTTTTATCGCGCCACAAATCAGAATTTCCTGCGGATTTTGGTGCCGAAAGGAAGCCGGGAAACAAAGGTAAAAGGAGCGAGCGTAAAAACAATAACCGCCCCAATTAATTTCGCGGGAAGCGGTTACAAAAAGGATGCCGAGGTTCAGCTTTTCGAATCTGGCGAAGAATCGGGCAAGGCCTGGTTTGGCCATTGGTTTAACATAGCGTTGGGACAGGAAAAGAAACTGGAAATTTTTTACAGCCGGCCGTCGGTTATTGTTTCCCGGCCGTTCAGATTTATTTACGAAAAACAATCCGGCGTGGAAACGGGTCTGCAGTATAAACTGGAAGCTCCGCCGGAATATATCTTCGAGGAAACAGGAACGAATGAATTCTTGTATGCGGTTGAGAACGCGCCAAGCCGGTTGGTTATCCCGCTCAATCTGAAAAAATCCGGCCAATGAACGCGGATAGAATAAGGAATTTCGTTATCATCGCCCATATCGACCACGGCAAATCAACTTTGGCCGACCGTTTTTTGGAAGTTACCGAGACCGTACCGATGCGTCAGATGAAACCGCAGTACCTCGACCAGCTCGAATTGGAACGGGAGAAGGGGATTACCATCAAAATGACCCCGGTCCGCATGCTCTACACGCCGCCTTCGCCGATAAGCGCGGATGACAACGCGGATCAACGCGGATTAATCTATGAAGATTTAACTTATAAAATAAGAGGAATTATTTTTAACGTTTATAACAAACTCGGACCCTCTTATAAAGAAAATATATACGGAAATGCTTTGGAAGAAGAATTTAAGAAAGCCGGTCTTACATACGACAGAGAAAAAATAATCGATATTATTTACGATGATAAGAAAATCGGGGTTTACAGGCCGGATTTCGTTATAGATAACAAAATTATCTTGGAAACTAAAGCCCAGCTGTTTATCGGTAAATTAGAAATTAAACAAATCTGGCATTATCTTAAGGGTTCTAATTATAGATTGGCGTTATTGGTGAATTTCGGTTCCAAAGAATTACAGATAGAGAGGATTGTTTATGACACTATCCGCGACAATCCGCGTAAATCCGCGTCTACTCCGCGTGAATCCGCGAAGGTTGAGGAATATGTCCTCAACCTGATAGACACGCCGGGACATAGCGACTTCTCCTACGAGGTCTCGCGGGCTTTGCGCGCGGTGGAAGGAGCGGTGCTTTTAGTTGATGCCACCCAAGGAATCCAGGCGCAGACCCTTGCCAATTTCGAGGCGGCGAAAAAAGCCGGTTTAAAAATCATCGGTTGTGTGAATAAGATAGATTTGAACCCGCCGCGGCTCGAAGCTGTTGTCATTGAACTCGCCAAACTTATCGCCTGCGGCCCCGAAGAAATTCATCGCGTTTCGGCGAAAACCGGCCAGGGCGTAGCCGAACTTTTATCTGCGATTGTCGAGGCGGTCCCGCCTCCGGTAATCGGCAACGAGGACCAGGCGCTTATTTTCGATTCTTTCTACGACGACCATAAGGGTATCGTGGCATTTGTCCGCGTTTTCGGCGGTTCTTTCCGGGCGAGAAAAGAGACCAAACTTCTGGCGGTCAATGAAAAGTTTCTCGTCAAGGAAACGGGATTTTTTTCTCCAGCAATGAAAGCGGAAGATGAAATTTCCGCCGGAGAAATCGGCTATATCGCGACAGGAATTAAAAATCCGGGCGTTTTGAAAATCGGCGACACTATCGGCAACCGGCCTCTTCCGGGATATCTCGAACCCCAGCCGGTTGTTTTCGTTTCTCTTTACCCGGAAGAAGGCGATGATTATGACGGCTTGAAAAACGCGCTGGACCGCCTGCGGCTGGCCGACGCGGCCATAAAGCTCGAACCGGAAGTGAGCGAGGTTCTCGGCCGCGGCTTCAAAGCCGGATTTCTGGGCCGTTTGCATTTTGAAATCGTCATCGAGCGTCTGCGTCGAGAATTCGGTCTGGATACTATAACGAGTTTTCCCGCGGTCATATATCGCGTTCGAACAAGACACGGAGAGGAGATTGTCGAAAGTCCCAAAGAGTTCCCGAATGAGAATCTTGGCGCGAGTGAACCAATGGCGCGGCTGAAAATCATCGTGCCGCAGGAATATTTGGGCAAGGTGCTCGGTTTGAAAGAAATATTCCGTTTTTCGGACATAAGCACGGAAAATATAGACAGCCATGTCATCGTTTCTTTGAAGATGCCCCTTTCCGAGCTTATTTCCGATTTTGACGACAAACTTAAATCGCTTACTTTGGGTTACGGTTCTTTCAGTTATGAAATTATCGGTTATGAACCGGCTAACTTGATAAAGCTGGAAGTGCTGGTCGCCGGCGAGGTCGTGCCCGGCCTTACCCGGATAGTTTTCCGTCCGGAAGCCGGCCGAATCGCCCGCAAGGTGGCGGAGAACCTTAAAAAACTTCTGCCGAAAAAGCTTTTTGTTCAAGCCATTCAAGTGTCTGCTTTGGGCAAAATCATCGCCCGGGAGACGATTCCCGCGCTCAAAAAAGACGTTACTGGCCATCTTTACGGCGGAGACCGGAGCCGGAAAATGAAACTGTGGAAAAAACAGAAGCGGGGCAAGGCCAAATTAAAGGAATCCGGCCGCGTTTCCATCCCGCCGGAGATTTTCAAGGAATTGTTGAAAAAATAAAGCTGTTCTACAATAGAGATAATGCCGAAACCCATTATCGCCGCTGGATTGATTCTGCTTTTGGGGGTGGCCGGATACCAGCTGAATGGCACGATTAAAAGGTACAGCGTCCTTAAAGCCGATTTCGGGAAACTAAGCGCGGCAGTAGGGGAGCTGGAAGCGGAAAACGCCAAGCTGGAGGAAGAAACAAAGTATTTATCAGAGCCGGAAAATCTGCTCAAAGAGATAAGAGCGCGCTTGAATTACCGCTTGCCGGGCGAAAAAATGATAATCGTGGTTCCTAAGAGTGGAGAATAGCGGAAGTCGAATTTTAAAAATTTCGCGGGCGTCGTACAGTGGCAGTACGATAGCTTCCCAAGCTATAAACGAGGGTTCGATTCCCTTCGCCCGCTTCAAAACACCCGCGAAATAAAGAAAGAAATCGAGTTTTTAGAAGCAATTATATAAATAAGATATGACAAAAGTAATGTTTTTAGACGAATCAGGAGACCATAGTTTGGATAAGATAGATAATTCTTATCCGATGTTCGTTTTAGCCGGTTGCATTTTTGACTTAGATTATTATTCAAAAATTGTCGAACCCAAAATTAACGAATTAAAAATTAAACACTTTGGGAAAATAGATATTATACTTCGTTCCTATAACATTAGAAAACAAAAAGGAGATTTTTCTTGTTTAGTTGATAAGAGAAAAAGAGAAGCATTTTACGATGATTTAAATATTTTAGTGAAAACGCTTGATTTTAAAATCATTGCGGCGGCGATTCACAAGTCAAAATTGAAAAATCAATATTATGAACCGGACAATCCTTATAATCTTTGTTTACAGTTCATACTTGAAAGATCAGCAATGTTTCTTGGTAGGTCAAATGATAAAATGATTTTCAGAATAGAATCTAGGGAAACACATAATGATAGAAAATTGGCAGAGGTTTATGAAAAATTTAGATTAACCGACAGCCGTTTTTTTAAGAAGGAGGAGATACAGTCAAAATTTGTCGATCTTTCTTTTAATCAGAAAACTCAAAATATCGCAGGCCATCAGATAGCCGATCTCGCCGCGTATCCGATCGGAGTTGCCGTTCTGGATGGTAAGAGAGAAAATAAAGCATTCGATATTATTAAGGCAAAACTTCATAGCAAAAATGGAACATATGAAAATTACGGTTTAAAAATTTTCCCATAAACTAAAAGAGGGCCCAGGAAAGCCCTAGTCCCTCTTCATCAAATTCTCTGTTTATAGTATATAC
>CAYGEM010000011.1:0-19038 GCA_964348915.1 uncultured Candidatus Saccharibacteria bacterium
AAGCTCTTTCGCGAAGACTTATTAAATATTTATTTTTCTTTTTAATATCTTCTGTCGCAATTTCAATCGCTTTTCCCAAGCCAACAATACCCGCGACATTTTCCGTCCCGGCTCTCATTTTTCTCTCCTGTCCGCCACCATGAATAAACGGATCGATTTTTGTCCCATTCTTTATATAAAGACATCCTACGCCTTTCGGACCGTTAAATTTATGCGCCGAGAGAGAAAGCAAATCAACACCCAGCTCTTCCACGTCGATTGGAATATGACCGATAGCTTGAACCGCGTCACTATGAAAATAAATGTTTTTTTGTTTCGCAATTTTCCCGATTTCCTTGATCGGCTCGATTGTGCCTATTTCATTATTCGCAAACATTACGCTTATCAAAATCGTATCTTTGCGAATGGCCTTTTTAAGCTCATCGAGTTTCACTACGCCGAATTCATCAACCGGCAGATAAGTAATCTTAAACCCTTCTTCTCCCAAAAATTGAGCCGCGTTCAAAACCGCATGATGCTCAATCGAGGTCGTGATTATGTGCCTGCCCTTAATTTTATTGGCAAAAGCAATCCCTTTTAAAGCCCAATTATCGGCTTCTGTCCCCGATCCGGTAAAAAATATTTCTTCCGTATCCGCTCCAAGAGTCCGAGCGACTTGTTCCCTTGCTCTTTTAATCGCCGCTTTGCTTTGTTCGCCCAAATCATAAATTGAAGACGGATTGCCGTATTGTTCCGAAAAATACGGTTGCATGACTTTTAATACAGCGGGCCTTACCGGCGTCGTAGCCGCATTGTCAAAATAAATTATCTTATTTTTTTGGGGCATTATTTTTTGCATTTGTCGCAATTATAGTATTTCTTCCAATTTTTCAAGGCCGTATCTCGTCTGGTACGTTCAGTCACATAAATCTATTATAGGCGAAAAAAACATCCAGACCTATCGTTTTCTTATATTGGAATTCGAATACTCGCGAAGTTGCGCAGACAAAAAATTAAGAGCCCGAATAATCAACTGCCGTCAGGGCATAAATTTTTGTCGCGTCAAGCATACTTTCAATTTCCACGTATTCATCTTTGCCGTGCGCGCCGTTGCCATCGCAACCGAAATTTATCGCCGGAATTCCACGCTTGATAAATAGCCAAGCGTCGCTCCAAGGGCCGGCGACGCCGAGTTTCGGCTTGCGGCCTTGAATTCGAAAAGCGTTTTTAACCACAATCTCAACGAGCGAACCGCCGCTTTTTACGCTTGCCGGTACGTAAAGAATAGTGGAAAGTTTAAATTTAATGCCCTCGTTCCTTAAAATCCTTTTGATTGTTTTCTCCATAAAATCCTTTGAAACACCCGGCAAAATTCTCGCATCCCCATAAACGCGACAATAATCAGGGACCATATTGATAGAGGTTCCTCCTTCGATAAAAGTAGGAAAAGTAAGGACATTCTTTCTTCCCGAGAAAAAAGTGTTTTTATTTTTCTTAAAAGGAAAATCCGAGAGCGCGTTAATCGCCTTCGTCATCTCAAGTATCGCGTTCCGGCCGACTGTTCTTTCCTCCCAGTCGCGCGAACCGGTATGCGCGGCCTCGCCGAAAGTTTCGATTCTAAATCGGTATCCGCCGCGGCTGCCGATAGAAATCTTTTCCATACCCGGCTCGCCCACGATCGCCGCGCTACCGCGATACCCCTTCTCCAGCAAAAACTTGGTTCCGAAAGGAGAATTCGCTCCTGACTCTTCATCGCTGACAAACTGCAAACAAATTCTTCCTTTCAGTTCCTGTTGAAAATCACGCAAGGCCTTTGCCATAAAGACATAAGCGCAAAGCGAGGCTTTCATATCCAAAGCTCCTAACCCATAAACGCGGCCCTCCCTGACCTCTCCAGAGAACGGATCAAAACTATAATCCTTAGCCGGCGGCACCGTATCCAAATGGCCGTTGAAAATAAGAGTTCTTCCTCCTTTCGCGGCTCGCCCGAATTCGCAAATGACATTCGGCCTTAGAGGTGAACGGTTCTCGAATCGCGGATTAAACCCGGAATCTTTGAGCTTGGAAAAGACCAGTTTGGCCGTTTTAACCTCAACCGCCCCATTTTCTTTTTCGTCCGTTAATCCGGTTACGGACGGATTAACTGATTTGGTTTGGATAAGTTTTCGCAAAAAACTAATCTGCTCCGGCCGGGAACGGTCGATGTTTTTTATAATTCTATTTTTCAATTCTTCCTCCATTAAAGAATGGCTGGCCTAATCGGCCGTCTTAATAAATCCTTATAGGTTGAAACATATTTCCCAAACATTTTCTTCTGGTCGAATTTTCTAACCGAGGAAATCGCGTTCTTGGATAATTTCTCTCTTAGCTTAGAATCGTTGATAATCGTAAGCGCCTTTTTCGCATAATCATCCGGTTTCTGTTTCTCGACCAGAAATCCGTTCTCTCCATCCACAACCATCTCCGGAATTCCTCCGGCCCGGCTCGCGATTACCGGCAAACCGGACGCGAGTGCCTCGAGAATTACGATTCCTTGACTCTCTACCTGCGAGGCAGTCCAGAAAAACCAAGCTCTTTGATACAAGTCGGTTAGTTTCTTTCCTCTCGCGGGCCCGATAAAAAAAATCGGATCTTCCAGACCCTCTTCCTTAACCTGTTCACGGAAAGAATCAAGCAATTTTCCCGGTCCGGCGAAAATGAATTTGATTTTCTTTTCTTTAAGAATTTTTTCGGCCGCTTCAAGCAAAACTCCGATTTCTTTCTCCGGATCTATCCGTCCCACGTAAAGAGCAAGCGGCGTTTTGGATTTTTTCTGCGGCGCGGGATAAAAAACTTCGGAATCCGCTCCGTTGGGAATAACCAAACATTTTTCCCGAGGAATTAACGCCTCAAGTTCTTTCCGGCAAAAATCGCTTGGGCAAACAACAAAATCAGCTCTCTCATAAAAGAATTTGAGGTATTCCTTCAGTCCCCGGCCGAAAGATTCTTTCAGAATAGGAAGGTAAAATTTTTCCAGGCCGAGAGTAAAATGATGGGTGGCAATTATCGGAAGGCCGAGTTTCTCGGCTCGCGAAGAAATAGCCAAAGCCAAAGGACCAGGGTCTTGAAGATGGACCAAATCGGGTTTTTCTTTATCAAACGCTTCCCTAATTACTTTCTTCTGCGGCAAAGTGAAACGGAAATGCTTGCGGAAAGGATTGGGTAAAGAACGGAAAGAATAAACGCGGAGTTTTCCTCGGTGCGTGATTTTGGTTTTCTTGAAGTCCGGTCCGGCGGTAAATACCGTCACCTGATGTCCTTGCTTACATAAAAAATCCGTCAGTCCCGAAGTGAAAATCGCAACCCCGGAGATAACCGGCGGAAAGGACTCGGAAGAAATAAGAATCTTCACTCTGTTATTATACTTTGTTTGAAAAATACCGGTAATCCTATACTGTAATATCGTGAAAATCCTTGCTATCGAAACGAGCTGTGATGAAACCTCTATAGCCCTGCTTGAAGCCAAAGGCGGTTTACGCTCTCCTCAATTCCGCGTCATCGAGAATTATGTTTCTTCCCAGATAAAAGTCCACCGGCCGTTCGGCGGCGTAGTGCCAAACTTGGCCAAACGCGAACATCTTAAGAATCTGCCGCTCATTCTCAAGAAAATGGAAAAGAAAATCGATTTAAAAAAAGATGTCGACGCCTTGGCGGTGACTATTGGCCCGGGTCTGGAGCCGGCGCTCTGGACCGGCATCGCTTTTGCCAAAAATTTGGCCAAGGAATGGAAAAAACCGCTCCTTGCCGTAAATCACCTGAAAGGCCATCTTTACAGCTTTCTTTTGGAATGCCCTTCTTCTCCTTGTCGCTTGTCGCCTGTCTCCAAACTCTTTCCGGCGGTGGCGTTAATCGTGAGCGGCGGACACACTATCCTCCTTAAAATGGACTCTCTCACCAAATTTAAGAAACTGGGAGAAACCCGGGATGACGCCGCCGGCGAGGCCTTCGACAAAATCGCCCGGCTTCTCAATCTGCCTTATCCCGGCGGTCCGGAAATAGAAAAAGCCGGACGGCGCGGCGACCCATCCGCCGTCAATTTTCCCCGGCCGATGCTCAACGCGAAGAATTACGATTTCAGTTTTGCCGGATTAAAAACCGCCGTTTTTTACTATCTTAAACAAAACAAATTTCTCCCAGCCGGAGTCAAAAAAATCAGCAACTTCCGACTAAACGAACCGAAAAACAATTTACCGCTGAAACGCTTTGTCGATAATGTCGCCGCAAGCTTCGAACAGGCCGCGATTGATGTTCTGGTCAAGAAAACTATCCGCGCCGTTCAAAATAACAAAGCCAAAAATGTGTTTCTTTCCGGCGGCGTGGCGGCCAACAAAAAATTGAGAAAAACTTTCAAAAAAGAACTCGATAAAATCAACTGTGGTTTTATCGCGCCGAGCCGGGGATTCAACACCGACAACGCGGCGATAATCGCCGTTGCCGCCTACATCAGCCATCTTCAAAAAGAGAAAAAGAGAATTTACGCCCGGGCAAACATTAGTTTATAATTCGGACAAGTAAATGACCGAACAGGAAATATATTCGCTCTGGGAGAAAACCGGCTATTTCAATCCGGACAATCTTCCCAAGCGGAACAAAAAACCTTTTACCATTATCATGCCGCCGCCGAATGCTAATGGCGCTTTGCATATCGGTCACGCTCTCTTCGTCACCCTGCAGGATATCATGATTCGCTTCTACCGGATGGCGGGACGAAAAACTCTCTGGCTTCCCGGCGCCGACCATGCCGGCTTCGAAACCCAGGTGGTTTTTGATAAAAAACTGGAGAAAGAAGGCCGCAGCCGCTTCCTCATCCCCCGCGACGAACTGTGGAACGAGATGTACGCTTTTACCCAGGAAAACAAAATCAAAATGGAGGGCCAGATGCGCCGGCTCGGCGCCTCCTGCGACTGGTCGCGGGAGAAATTCACCCTGGATAAAGATATCATCCAAAAAACGCAGATGGCCTTCGTCGACTTATACAAAGAAGGACTGATCTACCGCTACAAACGGATCGTCAATTGGTGTGTCAAGCATCAAACCACTCTGTCCGACTTGGAACTCAAACACGAAACCCGGCAGGATCCCCTCTACTATATCGCCTACGGCCCGCTTTCCGTAGCGACGGTCCGACCCGAAACCATTTTCGGCGATACGGCGCTCGCGGTTAATCCCAAAGACGAACGCTACTCCCAATATATCGGCCGGGAAATCGAAATTAAAACTTTGCTCGGCGACAAAAAACTGCCGGTTGTCGGCGATGAAGCCGTTGACCCGAATTTCGGCACCGGCGTGGTTAAGGTGACTCCGGCCCATGACCAGGCCGACTTTGAAATGGCTCTCCGCCACAATCTCGAAATCAAAACGGTAATCGACCGCTTCGGCCGTTTGAACGAAAATGCCGGCCCCTATCAGGGAATGAAAGCCAAAGACGCGCGCGAAAAAGTTATCGCCGACCTGCAAAAAGCCCGCCTGCTTATCAAAATCGACCCGAACTACGAACACAATGTCGCCGTCTGCTATAAATGCGCAACGCCGATTGAGCCGGCGATTATGCCCCAGTGGTTCTTGAAGATGAAACCCCTGGCCGCGCCGGCCATCAAAGCCGTCAGAACCAAAAAAATAAAATTCATTCCGGAAAGATTCTCCAAAATTTATTTCCATTGGCTCGAAAACATCGAGGATTGGAATCTCTCCCGCCAGATTATTTGGGGCATAAGAATTCCGGCCTGGTTCTGCAAGGATTGTGGTGAGATAACTGTTTCCCTGAAAAGACCTCCTCTCTGCCCGAAATGCCGGACAGTCGAACTCGAGCAAGACCCCGATGTTCTGGATACCTGGTTTTCTTCCGGTCAATGGCCATTCTTAGCCTTAGGATTCCCTGATTCCAAAGACTATAAAACTTATTATCCGACTGATGTTATGGAAACTGGTTATGACATCTTACCTTTCTGGGTTTCCCGAATGATTATGCTGGGTGTCTGGAGAACTAACAAAGTTCCCTTTTACCATGTTTACCTTCATGGCATGGTCCGCGATAAAGACAGACAGAAAATGTCGAAATCCAAAGGAAACGTCATCGACCCGCTCGTCGTCGCCGAGACCTACGGCACCGATGCTTTGCGAATGGCCCTTGTCATCGGCAATTCGCCCGGCATCGACCCGGTTATTTCCGAAGATAAAATCCGCGGCTATCGCAATTTCATCACCAAAATAAAAAACGCGGCGAAGTTCGCGTTGATGAATTACGACGAGAATCTCCGCGTCCCGCCGAAATTCTCCGCCGAAGACAGAAAAAATCTCCGTGAGTTGGAAAAAGTAAAAAAAGGCGTAACCAAAGACATCGAATCGTTCCGTTTCCACGAAGCGGCCTATACCCTCTACCATTATTTCTGGCACACTTTCGCCGACAAGATAATCGAAGGAACAAAACCAAGAATAAAGGATGGGGAAAAAGAGGAAAAAAGGGCTGCCCAGGAAGTTCTTCTTTCCATCCTTTCGGCCTCGATAAAAATGCTTCACCCCTTTATTCCCTTCACCACCGAAGAAATTTATCAATCCCTGCCCCCGCGATTTAAAAAACAGAAAGCTCTTCTCGTCGAAAAATGGTAGGATCTCTTTTATTCGCAATCGCCTCGTCCATCGGGATAATTATCAGCGGTTTTTGGCTGATTTTTTTCCTTTTTGAAGACCGGAAAAACCCGGAGCCGCCTTTTCTTATAACCAAAACTTTTCTCCTCGGCATGCTCGCTGCCGGCTTTGCTGTCTGCATCGAACACCTTTTGTCCTTCCGCTTTTTCGGTCTCGTCGGCATCGCGAATTATTCATTCCCAGCTCTTCTCTCCAACAGCTTCGTGGAGGAAATAATGAAATTCCTGGTCGTTCTTCTGTTTATAAGAAGAAGCCGCTTCCTCGACGAACCCATCGACCTGATGATTTACATGATTACCGCGGCGCTCGGATTCGCCGCCGTGGAAAATCTGTTTTTCTTCAATTCTGTCCGGAGCATCGAGGAGTTAATCGGCCTGGCCTCGCTTCGCTTTGTCGGCGCGACCCTGATGCACGCCCTCGCCTCCGGCATTCTCGGTTATCTTTGGGCCAAACGCCGGCTTATTTTCGGTCTGCTTCTTGTTTCTTTATTGCACGCCGTATTCAACTACCTTATACTTAAGCTCGGGCCGACAATTTTCCCGACTATTCTTCTTGTTGTCATGGCCATAGCGATGTTCGCCGATTTTGATAAACTAAAAGAATATTATGAAAGAAGAAAATTCAGAAAATCGCTTTGACGGGTTTTCCAACGAAGGAGAAGGACAGCTCACTATCGATGTCTACCAGACGACGGACGAAATCGTCGTCGAGTCCCCTATCGCCGGCGTAACATCCGAGGACTTGGATATCGATATCACTCATGAATCCGTGAGCATCCGCGGAGAAAGACATCGGGAGGTCTGCGTACCCGAAGCAGATTATTTATATCAGGAATGCTACTGGGGCAGGTTTTCCCGTTCGGTCATCCTGCCGCAAGAAATCGACGCGGACAAAGCCGTGGCCGAATTCAAAGATGGCATTCTCCGCATCCGTCTGCCGAAACTGAACCGCGAGAAAACCAAGAAGTTAAGAATTAAGACGGAGTAATTTAATTAATTATTTGAAAAACGAATGGCGGTTTCTTGAAGTCGAGAAACCGCCATTTTAGGGCCGTCCCAGTTCTCGAACCAATACTAATTACCTCCCCTCAAGTGGCGATGTGGCCGCCTCGACGGCTCAAAAACATCCCGGATGACTTTCAGAACGCCATTCAGGGCGGCGCCGTCAACACCGCACCTTTCTGCCTTCTTCACTAACTCCTCGATGCGGCCCAGCTCTTCGCCACCACTCTCCAGACGCTCAACATGCGCGTTCAGGAGTTCGGTAAGAATTCTGATGGCTCGGGGAGAATAACCCCTCTCCTCCTTGAGCCACCGGCCTCCGAGGGCCGTAGCCTGAACCGCCCTCGGGGAGAAAACAACCTTTCCCCGGACGGCGCCCATGTTCCCTTCCTCCTTTCCCTCCAATTTAACAAAAACCGGACCAACCCTATGAATACGGGTTGTTAAAGAACTGTCCGGTAAAACTGCTTATAGTTTAACAGATTAACTCCTCCTGTTCACGTCCGGCGATTTAGCAAAACAATCTCTCGTTTTCCGGAACTAATTAAATCTGCTATAGTTAATCCAAGCTCTTTGAAACTAAAAACAAAGGTCGAAAAAATAATAAATTCAATAATCCCATTAACATGAATAAAAAAGCATCGATAATCGGGGTTGGCTGCACGAAATTCGGCAACATTTTAGAAACGCCCGAACTGAAAGACAAAACTTTTCAAGAAATCGCCGCCGAAGCCGCTTTTGAAGCGATGGATGACGCCGAAATCTCCCCGGAAGAAATTGACGGATTCATCGTAGGCAACATGCTTACCCACACTTCGCAAATTTACAGCCACGCCACGGTTCTGTCCGAATGGCTGGGGATGCGCTTGAAAGGCGGGTTTCACTTTGATACCGCCTGCTCCACCACCAACACCGGTCTGGGCATCGCCTGGGAGATGATTATGTCCGGCAAATGCAAAAACGTTCTGCTCGTCGGAGCCGAAATCCTCTCCTCCGCCCCCAAAGAAACCAACCCCTTAGACAGAGAAGCGATTGACGCTTCAACCTTGTGGGAATGGACCGACTTCGGCGTTGACCATGTCTACGCCTATCACCATTTCTATGATATCGGTTCCGCTTACGGCGCCTTTCCCACCATCGGTTACATGAGAAAGAACGGCCTTTCATTCGAAGAAATGGACCGAGCCATGTTTGCGGTGAATAAAGCGGTAAGGAAACATTCTTCCATGAATCCCAAAGCCCTCCTTTACGCCAAAGGCACTCTGGAGGAAGAAGCGAAGAAAGAAGGATTCGCCAGTGTCGAAGATTACTGGAAATCTTCCAATAACCCGTTTTTCGCCTGGCCGACCCGGCTCTTCAGCGCCCTGAACGTGGCTGACGGAGCAACGGCTTCGGTCATCTCCGCCGAGCCGGAGAAATACGCGAAAAAGACGCCTGTCGACATCCTCGGCTTCCACTGGACTACCGCCAATTACCCTTGGTATGGAGCCGACCCGACCGACTGGCCGCAGGACAAACTAGCTTTTCAGGAGGCCTATAAGATGGCCGGCATAAAACCGAAGGACATCGATTACCTCTACGTCCACGATTGCATGCAGATTTACCAGCTGATAATTTCAGAGACGGCCGGCTATATTCCCGAAGGTCAGGCCTGGAAATACGCTCTGGACGGGAAAATAATGTTTGACGGCGAAAGACCCCTCAATGTTTCCGGCGGACGCCATGGCGGCGGACACGCCTTTGAGGCCTCCGGCGGTTTTGAGACCTACGAAATCGTGAAGCAGATGCGAGGAGAAGCCGGCGGACGGCAGATTAAATCGAAACTTGATATTGCCGTCCAGCACAATCACGGTTACGGCATGCATACGGCCGTAACGGTGCTCAAGCGAGGTAAATAAAAATAAACAAAATGGAGCCCATAGCAAAAAAATGGTATGACGAGCTGGCTAAAGGCCGGATTATGGCGGCCAAATGCAATGACTGCGACGCTTACACCTTCCCACCGATAACGGTCTGCCGGGAATGCCGGAGCCGGAACATAACCTGGAAGGAAATCAGCGGTGAGGGAACGGCAATTATGTTCTCAAGCACTATCCTGCCGGCCAAAAAATTTGCCGATTTGGCGCCCATTCCTTACGGAATCGTGGAACTTAAAGAAGGACCCTACTTCTTCACTAAAATCGAGGGGGTCGACTGTTCCAATCCGGAAGTCATTCAAAAAGAGAATGAGAAGCTCCCGGCGCCGGTCAAAGCAATTGTCCGGAACGTCAAAGGAATGAACATCGTCGTCTTCGCCAAAACATGAACCCGGAAGAAAAGGACGCGGTTGAAAAAAAGACGATTGAAATCGTCAGCGGGATTTTTGGGGTCGCGCCGGGAAAGATAAGCCGAGAAACCCGCTTTACCGAAGATCTTCACGCCAAATCAATCGATGTCATCGCCTTATTGGCGGCCCTGGAGGGAGAATTCAAGATAAAAATCCCTTCCTCGGAAGTGCAGGCCAACCAAACCGTCGGCCAAGCCATCGATTACATCGAGAAAAAACTGAAAAATTAAATTTTCTCGAGGAAAGCGCTGGCGACGGCCAATTTTTCGGTGTAAGCCATAGAAATAAAAAACCTGAATCCTTTTTCGGGAAATTTTTTGACCAATTTTCCGGATAGCCGCACCCGGGGCCGGCCATTCTTGTCGCGTAAAATTTCGATTTCCTTGAAACAAACCGGGAAATGAACGGCTAAATTCAGGCATTTAAAAACCGCTTCCTTAGCGACAAAGGTCGTCGCCAAATTTTCAATCCCCTTTTTATTTTTTGCGTAATCGATCTCGTTTTCCGTAAAAACCTTGTTCAGGAATCCGTTTTTTCCGAATTTGATTATTCTCTTTAATTTTCCGATTTCTAAAACATCTATCCCGATACCAACAGTCATTTCTGCTTTTTAATTTCAACCGCAAGCAGAACGGCTATTTTGACGATCTCTTCTGTTTTCGCGCCGCGCGAAAGATCGCTTACCGGTTTATTGAAACCCTGCAAAATTGGGCCGAGAGCTTGGACGCCGGCCAAAATACTGACTAATTTGTAAGAAATATTTCCGGCGTTCAAATCAGGAAAGATTAAGACATTGGCCCGGCCGGCCACCAAACCGGGGTCTTTCATTTTCTTTCGGGCGACTCCCGGAATCAAAGCGGCATCCGCCTGCAGTTCAGCGTCGATCATCAATCCCGGCTCTTTTTCCTGAATAATTTCTCCTGCTCTTTCCACCTTTTCCACTAAGGGATGTTTGGCGCTTCCTTTGGTGGAGAAAGAGAGAAGGGCGACTCGCGGTTCCCAGTCAAAAATATTTTTGGCGGTTTCGGCGGTCGCGATAGCGATATCGGCCAGCTCTTCGGCAGTCGGGTCGGGATTAACCGAGGCATCGGCAAAAATAAGTTTTCCTTCCTCGCTACCGACAAAACCGGGAATAATCATCAGGAAGAAGCTGGACGGAACGGAAATACCGGGCTTGAGACCGATTATCTCGCGGGCTACAGAAATCACCTCTCTGGAAGTGGAGACGGCCCCGGCGATCATTCCGTCAACATCTCCTGATTTCACCGCCATCGCTCCGAAAAAAAGCGGATTTAGAAAAATCTTCTCAGCGACAGCCATAGGAATATTGCGGCTTCGGGAATAAATTTCCGCGTATCGCGTTTTTTCTTCGGCTCGTTCCGGATTGATTATTTTTATCCCCGAAAAATTGATTCCTAATTTTTCGGCGATGCCCTTGATTCGCCCCTCGTCTCCCAGAAGAATCAACTGGGCAATCTTTTCCTTGGTTATCTCCGCGGCGGCCCTAATAATTCTTTCATCTTCGCCTTCAGGGAAAATTATTTTTGCCGGTTCTCCTTCCCGGGCTATCTCCTTAAATTTTTCTATAAAATCCATATTGTTTTTTTAAATTAACGAATAAATTTTGCGGCGGCTTTGGCGATCATCAGTTCCTCATTGGTCGGAATGACCATAATTTTAACCCGAGAATCGCGGTCGGAGATAACCGGCTTGTGTTTCTTATTTTTCGCTTCATCAATTTTCCCTCCCAGAAATTTAAAATGGCTCATAACGTCTTTCCGGAACCTGGCGCTTCCCTCCCCGATGCCAGCGGTAAAAACTATCGCGTCCAAACCGCCAAGCAAGGCGACATATCCGCCGATACTCTTCACCACGCTCCGGAGAAAAATTTGATACGTCAACTTCGCCCGGGGACTCTTTGATTTCAAAATTTCGCGGAAATCCTTTAGGCCACAAAGCCCGAGAAAGCCGGACTTTTTGTTTAAAATCTCGTCAACTTCTTCGGGAGAAAACTTCAGTTCCTTTATCAGATAAAGCGGAATGGCCGGGTCGATGCTGCCCGACCTCGATTCCATAACCAATCCTTCGAGAGGAGTAAAACCCATTGAAGTATCAATCGGTTTCCCGTTTTTTATGGCGGTAATAGAACTGCCGGCGCCCAGATGACAGGTAACCAGCCGCTTGATTTTTCTTCCTAAAATTTTCTCGGCTGTTTCGGCGACATACTGATGGGAAATTCCGTGAAAACCGTAGCGCCTGATTTTATGTTTTTCGTAAAAAACGCGGGGCAGGGCGTAAAGGAATGACTCCGGTGCCAGGGACTGGTAAAATTCCGTGTCAAAGACGGCGACATTTTCAGCTTGAGGCAATAATTCCCGGCAGATTTCGATGCCCAAAATATTGGGCGGGTTGTGAAGCGGGGCCAGTTTCGAATATCTCTTCAGTCGCCGGATAATCTCTCCTCTCAAGAGGGTCGGTCTCTTGAATTTTTCCCCGCCGTGGACCACCCGGTGGCCGATTATTTTAATCGCGGATAAATCCCGAACCGCTCCGGTCCCTCGGAGTTTCGCGAAAATATTCTTTATCGCTTCGCGATGATTCCTCGCTCCGCCCTTCAAACCGATGTTCTCTTCAATTCCTTTGGCAACCAACCCAAGATTTTCAAAAAGGGAATATTTTACCGAGGAAGATCCGGAATTTAGGACTAAAATCAAATCCTTCTTCATTCAGATTAATTTTAGCACAACCGGCGCGATTGCGCGCCCTTATTGAAATCGAATGCCCGGGGTGGGAGTCGAACCCACAAACCCTTTCGGGTCAAGGATTTTAAGTCCTCCGCGTAAACCATTCCGCCACCCGGGCGTTATATTATTTGTTTTCCCGCCTCTGGCGGGACGCTGAATTTTTCAGCCAAGCTTTTCTCTCTTTCTGAAAAATCCGCGGAGGCCTGGGCGAGAATCCCTGTCTGCCGTAGGCAGAGAACCCACGTATAGAGGTTTTGTCTGCCTACGGCAGATCTCCCGCAGGGAGACAGACTGAGGCCTGAGCCGGAATCGAACCGGCGCATAGCTGTTTTGCAGACAGCCGCGTTACCCCTTCGCCATCAGGCCTTCGCATACTTCTCCCTCAAAATCTCCTTCTGCTGGCCAGTTTTAAAAAATCTTTCTTTTCGGACCGCCTCGGAACGGGTTTCACAGAATATAAAATCCAACAATTTCCATGGAACTCCTGATTTCGTAGACTTAACCCGGCTGGCGTTATGTAACCTCAAACGGCCTGAAACATCAAAAGTGCTACCCACATATATATCATTATTCTTTAAGCTTTTCAAAAAATAAATGAACATGCGGGATATATTAAGTATAAGTTTTGTCTGCCTACGGCAGATCTCTCGTAGAGAGACAGACCGCCGCGTTACCTCTTCGCCATCTGGCCCTGAATGAATTTTATTGCTTGAGTCCCGCTTTTTCAACAGCCGCCACGTTTTCCGCGCCCCGGTCGTATTCAAAGGATATCCCCGGCACTGCCATAATTCTCATTTTCTTGAAAAGCTGACTTTGCAAAGATTGGCGGTTTGCTTTCAAAATCTTCTCCGCCTCAATTTTCTTTTCCGAGGGAAAAACGGCGAACCTGACCTTGGCAGTTTTTAAATTCGCCGCAACCTCAACCGCGGTCACCGTCACCAGAACTCCTTCGGGAAACTCAATCTGCCGTTCAATCATCTCCCCGAGCTCCCGCGCCATTAAACTGCTAAGCCTCTCCTTGCGAAATTTCATCTCCTTCTCTAAAGGTTATTTTCGAGTTGACCAGAAGTCCGCACTCGTCACCCTCGGCCGCCTCTTTTACGTCTTCGCGATTTTTCTGAAGATTGACTATCTTCCCCTCGCCGATTTCAATGTTATTTCTCAAAATTTCAATTTTCTTTTGCGTTTCAATCACTCCCTCAAAAACTCGTCCGCCGATAATCTGCTGGCCGTCTTTCTTGCCGAAAATCGCAAGAATGCGCAGACGGCCGGCGGCTTTTCTTTCCCGATTTTCCTCAATGTATTCCTCAACCGCCTTAACCAATTCGTAAATTACGGCGGAGGGAAAAATCCGGACATTATGATTTTTAGCCAGATTTTCCGCTCCCTGGCTCGGCGACACCCGGAAACCGATAATAATCGCTCCAGTGGCTATGGCCGTCTTGACGTCGCCATCGGTTATCTCTCCGGCCGAAGATGCGATTATTTTCACCTTGCCGGCCAAGACGTCTTCCAAAACCTCAAGCGTACCGGAGACATCGGCCTTCAAGACCGCCGGAAATGCTCCTTCTTCGATAACCGCGGCAACGGCGATCTTCTCCTCCGCCGGACGGAACTCGAAAAGTTTGACTTCGCCGGCCATGAATTCTTCGCCGATGAGCGGCATTTCGTTAAAGCCGACAATACGCCCGGGACTGGAAGGGAAAAGCTCGTTAACCGGTTTGCCGGCAAAATTTTCCAGATTCCGGACTTTGCCCACAGCGGTTTTCGTCGCGATATCCTGGTCTTGCCGCAGAACACCGTTTTTTAGGATAACCGAAGCGATAATGCCGCGCTGGCTGTCTTTCTTCGCCTCGATGATGAATCCGGCCGCGTTCCCTGCCGGGTCAAAACTCAAATCCAAAAGGTCGGCGAGGAGAATAATCAGATCCAAAAGTTCATTCACGCCTTCTCCGGTTTTGGAAGAAATGCCCTGCCAGCTTATATCTCCGCCGTAACCCTCGAGAAAAACTCCGGCGGACGAAAGATCGTTCTGAACCCTCTGGATGTTCGCGGTCGGCCGGTCCACTTTGGTGATGGCAACCACGAAAGGCGTTTCGGTTTCTTTCAAAATTTTTATCGACTCCGCGGTCTGCGGCTTCACGCTCTCGTCAGCGGCAACGACGAGGATGGCTATGTCCGCCACCGTCGCTCCTCTTTTCCGCATCGCCCGGAAGGCCTCATGGCCCGGAGTGTCGATAAAAGTTACCCTCTCTCCGTCAGAAAGCGCTGATTCTCGCAGATTTTCACGCTGATTTACGCTGATATCTGATTTGCGTTTATTCGCGTTTTTATCTGCGTTAATCTGCTTATTGTCCGCGTTAATCTGCGTTGGCGTATGCCATATTTCGTAAGCGCCGATGGACTGCGTTATGCCACCGGCTTCTTTCTCGGCGATTTTGGTCTTCTTTATCCAGTCGAGCAGGCTGGTTTTGCCGTGATCGACATGGCCCATAACCACGACAACCGGCGAACGTTTTGATTTTTTAATGTCTTTTCCAGCCATGATTTTGTCAAAATAGCAGAAAAATGTTATAAAAACAATACTCTCGCCGATGATTGGCTGTCGGTTATTGGTCGTTAGTTATCAGCTGGAATACGGAGGAGTGGCTGAGTGGTTTAAAGCAGCATCCTGCTAAGATGTTGTTCGGGTGAAACCGAACCGTGGGTTCAAATCCCACCTCCTCCGCCAGTTAGGAAATGTCTTTGTTGGCTCGCCCTCTGCGAGGGCGCTAAATTAATTATGCTACAATTTATATTGCGGCTCATCCAAACATCCAACTGACCAAAATTAACTTATGTCCGAAGGAGAAAAAGTATTTGAAGCTTTAAGAGCCGTACCAGATGTCAATATTATGGATTTAATAGCGCTCCTTGTTGACGTCAAACCGGTCATCTACGCCCCATTTAAAGAAGGAACCGAACAGCTTTCTTCTATTTTTCCCGAGTTATTTATTGAAAAGGGTTACCGTGAAATTTTCGGCGCTGAAAATGCCATTGCGATGATTTCAAAAAATCATTCTGCCGCCGTCGGGGCCGCGAAGAACGCATCTATCCCGGAAAGATTGAGTGTTTTTCTTGGTTATCCGGAATGTTGCGTTGAAAAACACCTTACTTTTCATAGCCAGGGAGTTCGTAAGGAAAGAGAGGAAACTTTTTCCTGCATCGGCAAATGCGGTTCCGCTCCGTTCTTATTAAACTACCTCTTAAATTTCGGCACGCGGATCAGGGAAAAGGGTATTTATAATGCCCTTACAAAATATCATCAAACAAATCTCGATTATTTAAGTCTTCTCAAAGAAAAAAGAGGGCGACAAGATAATGCAGAACGAGCTTTCTTGTTTAGTTTCTCCTTTATCCCGCATATTCCCTGCAGCCCAAACTGCGAAAAAAGTATATCCATAGGGAAAGCCGTTGCCGAATGGATGAAAAAAGAAATGCCGGATTTGTTCCTCTTGTTCAAAAACACATTTAAACGACCCTTCCTTATCTTTGACACTCTAAACTTTATCGCTTTCGATGGAGAAGTAGATAATGGATATTTAAATTATAGGAGTATTGTTCCTCCGATCGCTCCGATTGAGAACAAAGTCAGAGAGAATCTGTCTTTAGGGGACAAGCTTTCGGCCAATAAGGAGAAAATCATCATCTACAAGGGAGACTTGCCCGTTTTCCAATATGATAAAAAGGATGAAATGGACGGCTATCTGATGAATTTCACAGATGTGGCACTTTAATGGTCAAACGCAGAAAAGTTGAGGAGTTAATAAAATAATCCCCATGCAAAAGCTCAAATCTATAAATCCGTCAAATTATCAGGTCTTGGGAGAAGTCAGCGTCTCAAGTCCTCAAGAGATTGAAGACAAAGTTAAACTCGCCCGAAACGCCCAAAAGGGATGGAGAGATTTAGGAGTTGCAAAACGGGTCCGGCTTTTACGGAAAGCCGTTGAAGAATTCAAGTCGCAAAAATCGGAATTTGCTCTTTTGGAGGCAAGGGAAATGGGCATGCCGATAAATGAAGCGATTGCGGATTTTGACGCCACGCTTGATTATGCCGATTGGTATTTCGACAATGCGGAAAAATATTTAAGTCCGGAAACGACATTTGAAAATGATAAGGAAATCCATCAGGTATTTTATGAGCCGATCGGTGTTTCGGCGGTAATTATTCCTTGGAATTTTCCGTTTGCGAATTTTGTTTGGGGCGCGCTTCAAAGTTTAATTGCCGGAAATACCATTGTGTTAAAACATTCGGAGGAGGTCCCTTTGTGCGGAAAATTTATCGAGAATAATTTTCCCAGCCATCTGCCAAAGGGCGTTTTTAATGAAGTTTATGGCGACGGGCAGACAGGAAAACTTTTGGCGCGGCAAAATATAGATATGATTGCTTTTACCGGAAGCACAAAGACGGGAAAATATCTTTACGAAACCGCGGGAAAGAAATTCATCAAAGCGGTCATGGAGTTGGGCGGTTCTGCTCCCGGGATAATTTTTGATGACGCAGATATAGATTTAGCAGTTGAAAGTGCTTGTTCTAATAGATTGCTAAACGCCGGTCAGTGTTGCGACGGATTAAAGAGATTGATTGTTCATGAAGATATTTTCGATGAAGTTGTCGAAAAAGTCGCCTCTGTCTTTTCCGCTAAGAAAATTGGGGACGCCGAAGAAAAAAGCGCGGAAATCGGCCCGCTAGTCGCAAAAAGGCAGCTTGATTTGCTTATCGCTCAAGTTAAGGACGCGAAGAAAAAGGGGGCGAAAGTCATAACGGGCGGCAATTCATTGGAGCAAAAGCTTGGCGGCGCGTTTTTCGAGCCAACCGTATTAACGGGTGTTACAAAAGGAATGAGGGTTTGGAAAGAGGAAGTATTCGGTCCGGTATTGCCGATCGTTAAATTTAAAACAGAACAGGAAGCAATCGAGCTTGCCAACGAAACAATTTACGGACTCGGCTCTTATCTTTTTACCAAAAACAAAGAAAGAGTGGAAAGGGTTGCCAGCTTAATTGAAACCGGAATGGTAAGCGTAAATGGCGCAAATTACATAATGCCATCTAATCCGTTCGGGGGATATAAAAATTCGGGCTTTGGCAGAGAACATGGAAAGTACGGATTTCACGAAGTAACGCAAATTAAAATAGTCGCTAAGGATAAATAAAAAGAATTCGCCGCCGAAGAACCGGAATTTATATCGAAAATATGTTAAAATAACAAAGGGTCGATAAATAAAATTAAATCAATACAAAAAAACATGGCAAATAAAAAAGGTTCGTACATTATTATCGCTATTTTGGTCTTAATCGTTGTCGGCGGCGGGATATTCGTTTTAAGCAATAAGGGTACGGAAGAAGAAACGCAGGCGCCGGTAACCGAAACCGGAATGGTTGATTGCGGTTTGGCGAAAGACCCCACGTGTTTTGCAAACAGAATGAACGGATGTTTGCCCGTAACCGTTGAAATGATGGGATCGGATAACACGACAAAAATTGAACTGACGGTTTTAGGAGTAGAAGATGAAAAATGCCATTTTCAGAGAAAGATAAACGATGTCATCGACCTTAACTGTTTTTTCCCGAAAGGGACCATGAACTGGGATGTTATTGACCAGACCTTCGGGAATGATAAGGGCCTGCAAAAAGTGGTTGACGACAACTGTAAGTCCGGGTGGTAATTAAAAGTGAATATTCGATGAAAATAATGTTCTGGTCAGGACTTGTGTTGCTCATAACAGGATTCTTTGCCGGTTTTTTGTCGGGCGCGACCAGCAATGGCCAGCCCATAGTTTCATTCCTTTACGGAACGAATCAAGTCCTTTGGCTGTTTATGGCGGCCATCGGAGCGATATTGTTGATAATCGGCGCGATCGGATTAATTATCCGGGCTGTCAAAAATCGGCGGCAACCACCCAGACAGACGCCGTAAGCCGGCTGAAGGCATTGATAAAGAATGGAGAAAAACGAGGGGTTCGGAGGTTTTTATCCCTCGGTGTTTTACTAACTTTATAAAGTTATCCCGATTTTGGTAAACTTTATAAAGTTTGATAAGATGGCCTTATAATTAAAATTTGCCTGAATAATTATCGATATCTAATTGATTTTGAGCCGACTAAAAGTTAATCTTATCCAAAGCCCTCGTCGTTCAACGGATAGGACACGAGATTGCGGATCTCGTAATAGGGGTTCGATTCCTCTCGGGGGCACCATTGAGGAAATTGCAAGTTTTGACGCGGCCGCGCTTTCCTTGCGCGGCCGTTTTCTTGTTTCGCCAGT
>CAYGEM010000012.1:0-14913 GCA_964348915.1 uncultured Candidatus Saccharibacteria bacterium
TTGCATGCCTTATCCACGCCGCCAGCGTTCATCCTGAGCCAGGATCAAACTCTCCTAGCAAATACCTAAAGCCAAATCTCCAAACGAAGAGATCGGATTGCTCCGATCGCCTGCGTAAGGAAACTTGATTCCAGGCAGAATCGGGGCAACTAAAAAAAGTTCTACTCGCTCATCATTAAATTTTTCAAGAGCAGTCATTTCAGAGTCATTACATATTAGAAGCGGAGGAACGCCTTGTCAAGGCATTTTTGCTCTGATAAGATGAGGCGGATGAAAAAAAATATACACCCCAAATATTACGAAAAAGCGAAAATTAAATGCGCCTGCGGACATATCTTCGAGGTCGGCGCAAGCAAAGAAAAATTGGAAGTGGAAATATGCAGTCAATGCCATCCTTTCTATACCGGCCAGGAGAAGTTAATCGACACGGCCGGCCGCGTGGAAAAATTCAAGCAAAGAATGCGCAAAGCAGGTGAGGCCTCTAAAAAGATTAAAAGACCGAGGAAAGTCAAGGCGGTTCCGGAAGTGAAAGCCAAAAAATCCGCGCCGAAGAAAACCGCCAAAAAGAAATCGGCGAAGTAGAAGCGAGACATGGACAGGGCGATAATCGAAATAAGAGCCGGCGCCGGCGGCGAAGAAGCGTCAATTTTCGCCGCTGATTTGGCGAAGATGTATCGCCGTTATGCCGAAAGAAAGGGCTGGAAATTCGTTGAAATCGACTCCAGTACCACTGCCCTCGGCGGATACAAAACCTTCATCGGCCAGGTTCAGGGCGAAAACGCCTATGACGAATTGAAATACGAATCGGGCGTCCATCGCATCCAACGTATTCCCAAAACCGAAAAATCCGGCCGCGTCCATACCTCGACCTCTTCGGTGGCCATTCTGCCGGAAGTCAAACCCCAGCAGATATCCATCAGTCCTTCTACTCTGGAAATCACTTTTTTCCGCACCGGCGGACCGGGCGGCCAAAACGTCAACAAAGTCGAGTCCGGAGTAAGAATTCTGCATAAACCGAGCGGGGTCGTCGTCGCTTCCCAAGTTGAACGCAGTCAGCAGGCCAACCGCGAACAGGCGATGAGCGTTTTGCGCGCGAAAATTTATGAAGAACAAAGATTGCGTGAAGCGGAAAAAATGGGCACCTTGCGCCGTGAGCAAATCGGGTCGGCCGAACGCGCGGAAAAAATCAGAACTTACAATTTCCCCGACGACCGCATCACCGACCATCGCATCGGTAAAAAATGGCACAATATTGAAAAAATAATGAACGGGGACCTGGAGCCGATTGTCTCGGCATTTAAAAAGCTCGACAAAAATTAAGTTTTCACCCGCTGATAATATCGATGTCTTTTTGGAACTTTTCGGCGCGGCTAATCACTGCCTCGCCGTAAGTCCACCGATAAGTGTACCAGCGCGAACCGGCATAATATTTGGCCGCGGCGCACCGTTCTCTCAATAATTGCTCTTGAGCTGGAATCTGTTTCGCGTAATCAATACAAGAGGAAGAATTGTAAGAATCCTTTAAATAAAGAGAAGTGGCGACGAACGCGTCCAAATTACTCCATGGCGATGGCGGACGATTACCGGTTATTTCGCTTATCCGGTCTTTGTAAAGATTCCAAGTGGAAGGAATGAATTGCGCGGGACCCATAGCGCCTCCGTAAGCGCCATCGGAGATAATCGGACAAGAAACCTTTATCAGTCCGGCTTGCAGATTGGCGGTAAGATTAAGTTCGTTCACTATCTCAAGAAAAGCAGGAATGTCGCGCCGAGGATGCATAGCGGTCTGATAATCGCAACGACCGACATTCTTTCCGAGCGCCGATTCCCGGTCAAGTACGGCAAGAAGCATAGCGGCTCGGATACCGGTCACTTTTTCGGCAAACTTAGCTAAATCATAGGCCTGGGCGAAAGTCATCTCCCCGCCGCCGATCATTTCATAGAGCCGGCTGCGTATTTCCGCCGCGGTCTTCTTTTTTTCAACCACCAGTTTCTGATAATTCTCTTCTTTGCCTTTGGTATCCTTTAATAAAGTATCTTTATCTTTCTTCATCTGTTCGATATTCTGTTTCTGCGATTCCTGATAAAGCTTTAATCTTTCGGCATCGACCTTCTCCAAGCCCAATTGCTCTTTCTCATTGAGATAGTCATTGCGTAATTGAGTCAGGTTTTTTAAGCTTATCCGCAAATTGTCCTGAACCGCCATTAAATCGTTGATATTCCCGAAGAAATCGGACAGTTTTGGGTTTTCCAGAAAAATCTCCAGAAGATTCTGGTCCTCACTTTCATAGATGCCCCTTATCGCTTTCGCCACCATCTCCTTGTTGGCCTCGATGTCTTTCTCGGTCTGGACAATTTTGCTGCCGGTCGAAACAATCGCCTCGCCGACTTTGGAAAGAGTAAGGTTGATTGATTTTATCTGCAGACTGGCCTTATTGATTTTCGCGTTTAACTGGCTGATCTCTCCTTGAAGCGTATTCCCTTGTTTTTTATATTCGCTGATGGTCTGTTCGTATTGGGTTATTTCCGATTCAAGCTGTTGAAGTTGCGCCTCCAAAGCGTTTTTTTCCTCCGGAGTTACGGTTTGCGCCTGTAAATTTTCGGTTGGAGCCGCTACAGAGCCCAAAAAAAGCGCGGCCATAACCAGAAAGACCGGCGCAATCAGCTTAAGCGGCTTACTGAAGCCCGCTCCCTTTTTCTCCCGATAAGCCAAATTTATCCTTTTCGGACGGGATACAAAAATGTCGCCTTTGGATTTTATATCGGTAAGTATTTTAGGCTTTAGCCTCATTCTCTTTCAAAGCTTCCTCGCTTTTTTTCTCAGCGCGCTTCTCCTCCCCTTCCACCACTACGCTTTCCACGCTGACCGACGCCGCCTCTTCCTCCTCGGGTATCTCGGAAACCGTGGCGATAACCGTTTCCGGCGAAACCAAAATACGGAAATTTCCTTTGGTCTGGATGTCTTTAACAAAAACGCTCTGTCCGATCTCGGTAAGACCGCTTACGTCAACGATAAGTTTATGCGGAAGATTAGCCGGCAAGGCCTCCACTTCCGCTTCTTCCATCGCCCGCACCAGCATACCTCCTTTTTCCTTGACTGCCGGCGCTTCGCCGACAATTTCGATATCCACCGGAGCGCTGATTTTCTCGTCCATCCGGACGCGGTAAAAATCAACGGAGATAAAATTGCGGCTGATGGGGTCTTTCTGAAAATCATTGACGAGGACCGGATATATTTCTCCATCCACCTCTAAATCAATAATGGTGCTTTCTCCGGCTTCGGCGAAAACCCGGCGAAAATCTTTCTCGGAAACCGAAAGATGAAGATTTTCAACTTCTCGGCCGTAAAGTTCGGCGGGGACCAAGCCCTGCTTTCGCAAATTTCTGGTTTTTCCACCCAAAATATCCCTCTTTGTCGCTTTGAGTTCCATAATTCGTTTACTTTACTATTTTAACCGCCCAATTTCAAGCCGTCGGATTAAAAATTTCAAGATAACGGACGATTTTCTCCTCTATCCCTTCAACCGATTTGGCCAGAAGCTTATAAGGAGCGACTTCATCCGGAAACTCCGTCAAACTATCTTCAAGACCGCGGCGCCAGACCAAACGAAGTTCGGTGTTGATATGCACTATGGAAATTCCGGCGGTGATGGCCAAAGACAGGGTCTCCTCCGCCAACCCGGAAGCGCCGTGAAGCACAAGCGGAATTTTAATCTTCGCAGCTATGGCCGCGATTCTTTCCAAGTCGATAAAGGGTTCTTTTCCGCTCGCGAAAACGCCGTGGACATTGCCTATAGCCGGCGCGAGAAGGTCAATCCCCGTCTCCCGGACAAAAATTTCCGCCTCTTCCGGTCTGACCATTTCGCTTATCTCAACCGCGACTTCGTCTTTCAATACCTCGGAACCGCCGGGAATCTTCCCTAACTCCCCTTCCACCAAAATTTCCGGATTTATCGCCTTAATCTCGGTCACTGCTTTTTGAGTCAGCCGGATATTTTCTTCCAAGGGAAAATTCCCGGCATCGAATAAAATAGCATCAAAACCGGCCTTGGCCGCCTCAACTGCTCCCTTGAGGGAATGGGTGTGGTCGGCATTCAAGAAAAGCGGCAAACCCGTTTCTTCCCGCAAAGATTTGACTAAAGCCGCCGCTTGCCTGACTCCCAAAAAATTCCGTTCTCCTTCGGAGAGGCCGACGAATATCGCCCCTTTTCCGTTTAAAGCACGGGCCGCTCCCGCGATGGCTTTCAGGCCGGCGGTTTCGGAAATATTGAAATGTCCAATCGCTCTTTTTTCGTTCCGCGCTTCTTTAAGATAGTCGATAATCTTTTTCATTCGGGTTTTAAATTTCGAAATATCCTTTCAGTAAAAAATCCTGAATGCGGCGTTCGAGCTCCTCGTTCCCGAAATATTCCTCGAAAATTTTATTCCACATTGCCTCCTGATGATGATAGAGGTACTTAATCATCTCTTTATCCTTGACCAAACTCATCACCGCGTCCACCAAATTGAAACTAACCAAAGTATCGTTACCTATTTCATCTTTGAAAAAGTCGCCCACCCAGTCGAGTCCAAGCCAAAAACTAATCTCTTCGGAGGATCCGTCATAGGTCTCGCCGAACCGCGCCAGATCCTCCTCGGCCCGCCGCCAGTGCAAGGCCTCCGGATTGAGGTGAGGAACGAACAAGCGCCAGTCGTTTTCATCGTCTTTGGCGAGATAGCGCGGAATAACCAACCAGAGCGATTTTTTCTTGCTCTCTTCCAAACGACGGTCAAAACAATCTCCCCGCAAAAGCGCCGCGAGATTTCGAGCGAAACTTTCTCTTTTCACGGAAATCTTCCGGAAAATTTCCGAATAGAAATATATTTCGTGAAAATAATGAAACGTCAGGCCCAAACTGCGCAAAAGTTCTCCGGAAATATCCAGGGGGATAGGCACGATAAAGATCACTCCGAGTTCTTTCAGGTGGCTGATGTTGTGCCATTTTTTCTCGATGAATTTTTCCCCGGCCGCCACCCATCGCTCGGAGAGAGAAAGCGTTTTAACCTCCCTCTCTTCAAAATCCTCCGGAGACAGTTTCTCATATTGTTTTAAAAAAACTCCATTAAGCCATTCCGGGTCTTCGAGCAGACGCAAAGCGCAAAATATCTCCCAGAAATTTTCTTTCGCCAAGAGCTCTTCCGCCGAAGAATACCCCAAATATTCCATTATTTTTCGGGGCGGCTCGTTTAACAGCATCTCCCTGGCTTTTCCCTCTTTCAGAAAAAATCCCAGCCGGTGGTCGGCCACGCTTTTCGCCGCTTCCAATATTTTTTGACATCCTCCCGGCCGACTGCAAGACGGCCGGTCTAAGGCCTCGAAAAAAAAGTGGTCGTCGGCCTCGATTTTGGAAATTAAAGCATCGTAGACCTCCTTGGCGCCGGCGTCTTTCGGCACACCCAAAGAAAACATCCGGTCATTGACAAGTTTTTCGTTTTCTTCGACAAGCTTGTCCAATATTCCCTTCTTCCCGGTGATGGCGGAAAGGCGCCTGCCTAATTTAAACAGGGTGTCTTTGTCCGCTCGCAAAATCTTGGCCAGCTTCAAATAACCATCCGTGGTTTGGCTCATAATCGGGAAATTTTGACGGTCAATTTATCTTTTCGGCCGTCATTGAATTTCTTTTCGGAGATGACCCCCTCTCCTCCTCCCAAACGGCTAATGACCGAGCTGGCATTCTCCGAAGCAAACCTGATGGCCTGTTCTATATCCTTCGGGCGATACGCGCCCTTCTTGGGATAGCCGGCTTTCATCAGAGAAGAAACAAAACCGGCTCCGAACGCGTCGCCGGCGCCGGTACGGTCAACTACCCTAATCGGAAAAGTCCCAGCCCGATAAATAAATTTTCCGTCGGAGACCGAAGCCCCTTTGCCGCCGTAGGTAATAACGACTATCCCGCGGACGATCTCCTCCATTCTCCCAAAAAGCGCGTCCCTCTTTTTAAAAGGGATGCCGGTCAGGGCCGCCGCTTCGGATTCATTCGCGATAAAAACCGCCGTTTTTCTCGCGAATTTGATTATGTTCCTCTTATCTTTCAAGATGTGGTATCCGGTCGGATTGAAAGCTACGGAGATTCCGTTTTTCTCGGCGATATCCATAAGACGGGGGAAGAGGCGGTACGATTCTCCCGGCAGAGAAACATACCACCACCGACTTTTCGCCCGATTGATTTTGATAGATTCCAGCGACAAGGAATGTCCGGCTCCGACATAATTAACAATCGCCCTCTCTCCTTGGCAAACAAAAATTACCGAAGAAGAAGTCGGCCGGCGGGAATCGAATTCCATCAATCCGGCTTCTATCTTCCTCTCTTTCAATTCGGAAACAATCTCCCGACCACCTGCGTCATCGCCGACCCTCGCCAGAATCGCCGTTTTCCAGCCATTCTTGGCGAAAGTAGTTGCGGCGTTCACCGCGTTTCCGCCGATTGTAAAATAGGCGCTTTTCGCTCCCATTTTTTCTCCCAACGGCAGGACCAAGGCCTTGTTCGACGGTGACCTGCTCCATTTCGTCACCGGAAAATCCGCCTCGAAAAAATTATCTCGAATCGCCGAACCGATAGTGACAACATCGTATTTGAGAATCATCTTCCCTTTCTAAGCTCCTCCACCGCTTTGTTATAATCGTAAGCAATATCCTCAAGCTCGTCTCCGGTTTTGATGTTTAACCGGTAATCCCAATTCTCTGATTGTAATATTTCCAATCCTTTTTCGATTTTAACCAACGCGCTCTGCAAATCGGCGATGAAAGCTCTGGTGGAAAGATAGATTATCAGCGCGAACTCCACCGACATCACTATTAATCCGCCGATCAATTTATTATCGCTGATTGTCTCGCTCAAACAATCCCAAAAAAGAGGCAAGAACATCATCATCATTAGCAAAAGAAATGATCCTCCCAGAAGCATCATCTTCTGGCCGATGGACAAAACGCGCCTGGGCCGGAGCGTGTCGCCGAACGTATAAAGAATTTCATTTACTCCCCGCAGGTACTTATAGGTGATGACGTAGACGGAAAGAAAAAGTATCGGCGCGATGGCCAATCCAATCATAGCGTCTTTGATGGCGTCGCGATAAGAAACGCCGCCTACCCAGAAAAGAATCGCCGCCCCGAGAAAATATCCTCCCAAAACCGCGAAGAAACCGATAACGGAAACTTTCAAAGGATAAGTGGAGATTATTTCCGAAACCTCTTCCGCGCGGGATTTGCTGATGGATTTTATCTTCGAATGATAATCGACCAAAAACTCATCGACTTTCTTCAGTCGTCTCAAAACAAGGCCTACGACTACTATGCCGAAAAACAACCCCTCGAGAAGATAACTGAAAGCAAGGAGAGCTGTCTGGGCATAGTTTAAATTAAGCACGATAAAGGTCTGAATCGGCCCGACCAGCCAAATCATTACGGCGACGAGAAGGCCGTATGTCGCCAAAAATTTTCTTCTTATGGAAGAGGACTCTTCTCCCGGCCAAAGGAGATAGAAAAGAAGAAAAGCGGAAAACAAAAGGGGGAGGAACAAAGCCGCGAAATCGGTCCAAGTAAATTTATATCCTACGTGGAAACTCAAATATGAAAACCATATCCCCCAAACCCAAAAAATGAAAAAACTCGCTCCAAAAATTCCGATAGCGACGTTTCTTATCTTTTCTTTGAAATGATTAATCATTTTTCCTTTTAATCAGTTTTCTCACCGCGGCCGCGATAGCTCTCGAATCAAGTCGGTATTTCTTGATCAAGACATCGGGTGAGCCGGATTCGGCAAAAGAATCCTCCAGTCCGACGAATCCCATCGGCAAAGGCCTTTTCCTCGCCAAAAGCTCGGCCACCGCTCCGCCCAAACCGCCGGCGGTCTGATGGTCTTCCGCAGTTAATACCGCTCCGCACTTTTTCGCCAACTCGACGATTTTCTTTTCATCCAAGGGTTTCACCGTGTGACAATTTAATACTATCACGTCTATGCCGTCCCGTTCGAGGTCGCGCGCCGCAAGAAGCGCGTTATAGATTATCCAACCGCAGGCGATGATAAGCGCTCCGGCCCGCCTGCCCGGTTTCGGTTCCCAAAATACTTCTGCTTTAGCCGGAATATACGGCGTTTCTTCGGTGGTGATAATCGGCGTTCTCGGCCGTGAAAAACGGAGGTAAACCGGCCCCCATATCTTTGCCGCCGCTCTAGTCGCTTTCCTTGCCTCGATTGCGTCGCAAGGGATAAAAACTTTCATATTCGGCAAAGCCCTCATTATGGCGATATCTTCGGTGGCCTGATGCGTCACGCCGTCCTCGGCTGTAATTATGCCCGCGTGATGCCCGGCGATTTTCACGTTGGAATCGTTATAAGCGATGGTTGTCCTTATCTGCTCCCAATTCCGTCCCGGAGAAAAAACCGCGTAAGAAGAAATAAAAGGAATTTTTCCGGCGATGCCCAGTCCGGCGGCGATACTCGCCAAATTCTGTTCGGCCACTCCGACCTCGAAAAATCTTTCGGGGAATTTTTGGGCGAAATCCTCGGCGCGGGTGGATTCTTTCAAATCAGCCGACAACACAACCACCTCGGGGATTTCTTCACCGAGACGCAAAAGCGCTTCTCCGTAACCGTCGCGCACCGGTTTTTTGTCCGGTTCATCGTCAAATAATCTCGGATTAAGTTTCGCGTCTTTGTTTAACATTTCGGATTATTTATGTTCGCCCGCGATTTTTTCGGCTTCCTTCTTCAATTCATCGAAAGCGATTTTGGCCTCCTCTTTGCTCGGCGTCTTGCCGTGCCAGAGATAATTTCTTTCCATGAAACTCACGCCCTTTCCGGGAATTGTATGAGCGATAATGACCGAGGGCTTTTCGTAAATCGCCTTGGCTTCGTTCACCGCGTCAACAATCTGCTCGAAATTATGTCCGTCGATTTCCAGCACGTGCCAGCCGAAAGATTCGTATTTATCCCGCAGGGATTCGAGGGGCATCACTTCTTCGGTAAACCCGCTGATCTGAATGTTGTTCCGATCGATCAGGGCAATCAGATTGTTCAGCCGTGTTTTGCCGGCGAACATTACCGACTCCCAAGTGTTGCCCTCTTGTTGTTCGGCATCGGACATAAGGCAATAAATCCAAAACTTCTTCCGGTCGAGTTTGGCCGACAGCGCCATGCCGGCGGCTTGCCCCAGCCCGGACCCGAGCGGCCCGGAAGTGGTTTCGAGACCCGGCAAAGAATTACGGTGCGGATGGCCCTGTAGCCGCGAATTTATCCGGCGCAAAGTTTTCAGCTCTTCCAGCGGAAAATATCCGGCGTGAGCCATGGCCGCGTAGCGAACCGGACAGATGTGACCGTTTGAAAGAACAATTCGGTCCCTTTCCGGCCAGTCCGGATTTTTCGGGTCGTGATTTAAAATATGAAAATAAAAGGTGGTAAAAACATCGGCCATACCCAAAGAGCCGGCCGGGTGGCCGGACCCAGCTTCGACAAGCATTTTGATTACGCTCTGCCTGATGTCGTTCGCTTTTTTCTCCAGAAATTTTAATTTTTCGTCGTGAAGTTCCATATTAGATTAGGCGATTATGAGCCGGCCGCCTGTTCAAGCTCCGCGTAGGCGGTTTCCGGGTCAGGGTTTTCGAAAATATAAGAAGTGGCGGTAAAGATATCGGCACCGGCTTCTTTGGCTGATTTTATCGTTTCCGGAGTTATCCCTCCGTCAACTTCAATTATAGCATTTGGGAAGTTTTGGCGTAAGAATTTAATTTTCTCCAAGACCGCCGGAAGGAATTTCTGGCCGGACGGACCGGGCTCGACGGCGAAAACGTGAAAATATGAAAACTTGCGGAGAAGATTTAAAAGATTTTCGATGGGCGTGTCCGGCGATATTGAAATCATCGCCTGTCCCTCGAATTTCTCGGCGGTTTCCAAAAAATAATCCGGGTTGAGCAATGTTTCCGCGGGCGCGCTTATCCTTTTCGCTCCGGCGATAAACCAGTCCTTGATTCGCGGCTCGGGGTCAATGACCATCAAATCGATTTCAAAATTGATGTCGCGGAGATTTTTGTTCTCTTTGAGCAAAATCCAGAGTTTCTGTGAATCGCTCCAGGTAACGCGGCTTGAAAATCTTCCGTCAGAGACATCGACAGAAATCCACTTCTCGCCGGCTGGGAGAATCTTTGCCGCGAGCTTTATCTGTTCCTCGGCTTCTTCGAAATTTTCGCGATTTATCGCGGGAATAACCAGCATCAATAAATTTTAACACATTAAACCAAAAACGGCCCCTCGGGACCTCTTACTGACATCTTTAGCTCAGTTACTGCCGAAATCTATGTTGGATAATTATTTCGCCAAGAAACCCTCCTCGATGTCCCTCACTTTATCCCGCCTTCTCTTATCGCTCTCCTCTTCGGAAAAAGGCGTCTGCAGAAAAACGCCGACCATTTTTTTGGCTCCTTCAAAATCAATAAAGTCGGCGGGCAAAGACAAAATATTGGCATCATCGTCATGGCGGCTCGCGTAAACCTGGTCCGGATTTATCCCCAGGACCGAACGAATGCCGTTGAATTTATTGGCCACGATGTCCACACCCGCGCCGGAACCGCAGATTAAAATTCCCCGCCTTACCCTTGGGTCAGCCGCGACTTCTCTCGCCGCAGGCGCGGCAAAATCCGGATAATCATCGGCCTCGTCATAGATAGAATTGCCTTTATCCGCGACCTCATAGCCGCTTTGCTTCAAAAAATCTTTAATTTTTTCCTTGAGGTAAAATCCTCGATGGTCCGCTCCGAGATAAATAATCATTATTTACAGGATCAAGTTCAATTATTTAACGCTGTCATCGCGGCTAAGGAAAAAATTACGGACGTCCCCACTAATCCCCAGACAGCCGCCGCGATCCACCAGCCCTTCTTGATAGAAACCGGCTTGTCGCGCAATTCCGGTTTCAATTCGCGCAGATTTTCAAATAGGCCTAAGAAATAATACGCGCCTAAAACCGTTATAATCCCCGTAACAAAAGCCATTACCATATTCAATAACTGTTCTCCCGATCCCAACATGAATTGCCCTCCCACAATCAAGGACAGAAGCATTCCCGCGATAACCGCAGCTAATACCAAACCGATACATATCGGTAAGAGATAAATCATCTTCCAAAATATTTCCCAACCATGCCCTTCGGTATATTCCTTGCTCCGCAAGAGAACGTTTAATCCCCTCTGCTTTTCCAGAATAAATACGTACCGAGCCATCATAAACCAAACGGAGAAAATTATTCCCGGCACCAGCAACAGTACCGTTCCGCCCATAACTATCAACCACATCAAAATCATTATCCACCAATACCCCAAGATATTGGACAAGGCCTTTTTCAGGGCCTTAATCACAGGGATATTCTCGACAACAGCGTAAATAACGCCCAAATTAACGATCGCGCTCACGAGAACAGCCAATAAAACGACTATTAAACCTTGGGGCGTCTTTCCGGAATTTCCGATAAGCGCCACCAGCGCCGTCGGAATCCAAATCGCCAGAGTCAGCTCCCAAAATCTCGGCTTATATCCTTTCCAAGCCTTGCTTAATAAAATGCTTGCTGATTCCATCTTGTTTTTTATCTTTACGATTTTGCGACGATATTTTAATTAAACCATTTACTTCTGTTTATGCCAATTCTGCCAGGTTTTTGATATGTCTCACTAAAGTCGTCCCGTAACCCCATTCATTGTCATACCAAGCCAGCACCTTGACCAAATCGCCGTCAACAACTTTGGTAAATTGAAGGTCGACAATGGAAGCATATGATTCGCCGATAATATCCGAAGAAACCAGCTGGTCTTCGGTAACACTAAGGATTCCTTTCCAGCGGGAGGACTCGGCCGCTTTCCGAAAAATGCCGTTAATTTCTTCGACGGAAGTTTTCCGTTTGGCGACAAAAGTGATGTCAACAATCGAACCGGCGATGACCGGCACGCGCAGAGCGATACCATCGAATTTTCCTTCCAGTTCCGGCAGGGCGCGGGTGACGGCAATGGCCGCTCCGGTCGTGGACGGCACGATGTTTTCCCCTGCGGCCCGTCCCCGGCGCATATCCTCTCCTTTTGTCGGGCCGTCAACCAAATTCTGGGTGGCGGTGTAACCGTGCACCGTATTCAGTATTGCTTTGGCTATGCCCGGCTCCTCGGCCATAATGGCGATAACCGGCGAGGCGGCATTGGCCGTGCAAGAACCGTTGGAAATCAAATTACAGGACTCAAGCTCACCTTCGTTTATTCCGACGAGAATCGTCTTCCCCCCCACGCCGTCTTGTGGTAAGTTTATCGAACCATCCGCGCCGCCTTGTGGTGAGCTTACCGAACCATCCGCGTCTTTCGCCGGAGCAGTGATGATTACCTTTCCGGCGCCGGCCAAAAGATGCGCCCGGGCCGATTCATAGGATTCAAAAACACCGGTTGCCTCGATGACAACATCTACGCGCAAATCTTTCCAAGGGAGCTTCGACGGGTCTTTTTCCTGAAGGAATTTTATTCGCCTGCCGTCAACAATCATTTCTCCGGCGGATTTGTCGGTTTTTACATCCGCGCCGTAACGCCGGTAAACCGAATCGTATTTCAAAAGATAGGCCAAATTTTCCAAATCGCCCAAATCGTTCACCGCGACAATTTCAATGACATCTTCCTTCGCCGCCTGCCTGAAAAAGAGCCGGCCGATGCGGCCGAAACCGTTTATCGCCACGCGTATTTTTTTATCCGCCATATTCCTATTATATATTATCACGGTATCCGTAACCACACCGCCGGGTGAATTTCCGGCCGAAACTTATATGCAGAAAAAGCGCCAGGCCGAGAACCGACATAACTATTCCGTAAATAAAAGCCGCCGGCGCGCCGAAAAAAGTCCACAATCCGCCGCCGATAAGGCCGGCAAAAAGAGAAGAAATTCCGATAGCCGCATCCAACACTCCCTGACCGGTGGCGAGAATCTTCGGTTCGACCAGTTTGGCCGCGAGAGCCCGCTCGATGCCATCGGTCGCCGCCGAATAAATTCCGAAAATCATAAAGGCAAAAATCGCCGGGCGCATTGAATCGGAAAAAGCGAGCATCGTGTAGGTGGCGATGGCCGCCAAAAATCCGACGCCGATAATCAACCGCTCGCCGACTCTGTCGGATAGTTTCCCCAAAGGAAAAGCGGCCAGAACAAAAACGATGTAATAGGCGAAATAAATAAGAGGAATGTTATCCAGCTTGAACCCGACTTCTATCGGCCGGAGAAACATCAGAGTAATCGGCAACGCCCCCAAACCGAAAAGGAACACTGCGGTTATAAAAAGAGAAAAATCCCGATGCTCCTTGAATAATTTAATATTCAATCGGGGCAATCCCGCTCCATCAGGCCGTTTGATCTCTTTTACGAAAACGAAACTAAAAATGGCCAGCAAGCCGATGAAAAAAGCGATGGAAAAAAGCTTGTTGTAGTCATTGTGGATAATCGGAAGAATTAAAAACGCCGCCAAAGGTCCGAGCATCCCGCCCACGGCGTCCATCGCCCGATGATAACCGAAGGATTTACCTAAGTCCTCGTGGTTGGCCGAAGCGGAAAGCAAGGCGTCGCGGGGCGAATCACGCAATCCTTTGCCGACCCGGTCGACCAGACGAATGGTTAAAACCTGGCTGAACTTGGAAGCGATGATGAAAAAAGGCCGGGTGGCCACCGAAAGACTGTAGCCCAAAATCGCCGGCAATTTGCGCAAGCCGATTTTATCCGAAAACCAGCCGGAAAAAATTTTAAGAAAACTGGCGACCGCGTCGGCCGCTCCCTCGATAAGGCCGATGCCGATTGGCGGAACGCCCAAAGTGACGCCCAAAAATACCGGCATCACCGCCTGAATCATTTGATTCGAAAAATCGTTGAACAAGCTGACGAGACCGAGGAAAAAAACATTCTTTTTCAATCCCAAAATTTTCTCTTCTTTCTCCGGCATGAAAATTTATTTTCCCGACTTCACTGAAACGCTGTCGCCGACATTTATATTCATTTTTTTAGCGGCGCCCGCGCCAACTTCGAGAACCATATCCGCCGCCGAAGGAGAGGGATACCGTTTTAATTTCAGATAAGAAACACCCGGCTCGGGAAAAACGTTTTCAGTAATACCGATAATAATATTTTCTTTGATCCAGATGATGTCAATCGGGATTTTCATTCCCTTCATCCAGAAAACACGGAGTGACGGTTTTCTAAAAACAAAAAGCATGGCCTCGTTGTCCCCTAACCTTTCCCGGCCGGAGAGTCCTTTCATCTGTTTGAAAGACGTGGTAACGACATCCGCGTAAAAAACATTGTCTGCGACGGATACTTCGACTTTTTTCAGCCCTTCCACGCTCGCGCCGTATCTATGTCCCCAGAAAATAATCATTAAAAATAAAATCGCGGCAAAAACCGGAAATAAAAACCTGGCCATTTTTACCAGTATAAGTCCTCACTGACGAAGTGAAAAGGCGACGATACCGAAAGCGACGGCGACATTCAGCGATTCCTTTCCCCGGCCAGTGCGCCGGGGATGGTGAGCTTGTCGAACCATTGTCCCCTTCATCGGGATTTCCAAAATTTTATCGGCCCTCCGAAGAATAAACAGGGGCAAACCCTTAATTTCGTTTCCAACGACAAGGCAAATTTTTAAATCTTTGTTTTTCCCGGTTCGCCGGATTTTAACTTTGTTGTAAGGAATCGATTTAGGCGACTGCTCAATGGCGAAAATCTTGTAGCCCTCTTTTTTCAATTTTTCGAGCAGTTTCGCAGTCGCGGTTGCCGAATGCACCGAGGAATATTCCACATATTTTTCCGCGCCCAAAGAAACTTTAGTAAGCTGGGACCGCGGCTTGCCGAAATTATCCACCGGCGCCGGGGTAATGCCGCAAAGATA
>CAYGEM010000013.1:0-9275 GCA_964348915.1 uncultured Candidatus Saccharibacteria bacterium
TCAACTTAAGTTCTTCGTTGTTTTCAAAGGGAGGCAATTCGTTTTCCTCGAATTTCCCCGGCCAGATTTTTAGGAATCCGTCGAATTGCAGAGTAAGACCGTTGGCTGAAAGCGTATAGATATTTTTTCCGGCTCCAGCTTCAATTTCCAACCGGACGGAATTGAAAATCGCCTTCGGGCACTGGGAAGCGATAAATCTTTGCCAGATAAGTTCGTAAAGCTTCTTTGTTCTTTCGTCGCCGGAATAATCTTTCGGGAGAAGGGAGGGATTGGTCGGCCGGATGGCTTCATGCGCTTCCTGCGCGAGGCGCGATTTGGTTTTGAAAAAACGCGGCGCTTCAACGGCATAGCGTTCGCCCAAATTTTCCGCGAGCCATTTTTGGGCGGCAACGACCGATTCCTGGGACAAGTTCACCGAATCGGTCCGCATATAAGTGATTAATCCGTTTTCATAAAGGCCTTGTGCCAGCCGCATGGTTTGCTTGGCGGAGAAACGCAGACGCTTCGATGATTCCTGCTGTAACGAACTCGTGGTGAAAGGAGGAAAGGGAGAACGCCGGATTTCTTTTGTCTCGACATTCTTGATTTTAATAGCCGAGCGCTTCAGGTCGGATAAAGCAAAGTCGGCTGTTTTTTCGTCCTTGATTCCGGGCGACTTTATCTTTTCTCCGTTTATGGCCGAGAGAATAGCGGAGAAAATATCGCCGTTATTTTTTTTGAGTTCGGCGGAAACGGAGAAATAAATTTCCGGAACGAATTTTTTTATCTCCTCTTCCCGTTCGACAATGAGCCGTAAAGCGGCGGATTGTACTCGGCCGGCGGAAAGCCCGCGAGCCACTTTTTTCCAGAGAAAAGGGGAGAGCTTGTAGCCGACCAGACGGTCGAGGACGCGGCGGGCTTGTTGGGCGTCCACCAGATTGAGATTGAGCGGCCGGGGAGAGGAGAGGGCTTCTTTGATGGCTTTTTCGGTTATCTCATGGAAAGCGATGCGTTCGGTTTTTTTGTCATCGAGGCCGAGCGCTTGGGTAAGATGCCAGGCAATCGCTTCTCCTTCGCGGTCCTCATCGGTGGCGAGGATCACTTCGTCCGCTTTCCCTGCTTCTTTTTTCAGAAGATTCACCCGTTTTCTGTTTTTGGTCGGGATGACATAACTCGGCTCGAAATTTTTTTCCACATCAATACCGAGCCGGCTTTTGGGCAGGTCGCGAACATGGCCGTAAGAAGATTCGACCCGGTACTCTTTGCCGAGGAATTGCGAAATTGTTTTCGCCTTGGTCGGGCTCTCAACGATGACTAATTTTGACATAGCAATTACCAATGATTAACCCGAGGAATATTTTCCGTCAAGTTTTCACAAAGAATAGCCGCCGGAGGATTCTTTGAGAATGCCCTCGATGATAAGGCGGCTTAATGTCCGGAGAATTTCTTCCGGGGAGAGATTGGTGGCAACGATTAATTGTTCTAGAGTCACCGGCGGACAATTTTCTCCGATGAATTTGACAATTGCCGAGGCGAGCGGATTGCCGGAAAAAGAATTGATTAACGGAAGCGGGACCGGAGAGACGGCGATTAGTCCAAGATCTTCGAGGATATCCCGGGCGGACGTGGCGAGATGGGCACCGTCCCGGACGAGAAGATGGGAGCCGCCGAAACCCGGATGGTTCACCGGGCCGGGGACGACAAAGACCTCCCGGCCCTGCTCGGCGGCGTGCCCGGCGGTGGAAACGGCGCCGGATTTGAACGGCGCTTCGATTATCACCGTCGCGAGAGAAAGGCCGCTGATAATCCGGTTCCGTACCAGAAAATTGTTTTTGTAGGGAGGAGTGCCGTTTGGAAACTCGGAAATTATGGCGCCGCCGGAGGCGATGATTTTATCGGCGAGAGATTTATTCTGGGCCGGGTAAATTTTATCAACTCCGCAGGCGAGCACGGCGATAGTTTTCCCGCCCGCCTCGAGACATCCTTCGTGGACCGCCGTATCTATACCCATAGCCAAGCCGCTCACGATTACCAATCCGGCGGAGGCGAGATTGCGGGAAATTTCCCTGGCCAGACCCCGGCCGTAGTCGCTCGCTTTACGCGTGCCGACAACGGCGATTTTGGGAATATCGTCCGACGGCAAAGCACCGAGAACATGAAGGGTTTCCGGCGGGTTGGAGATTTCTAAAAGAAGCTTTGGTATCATAAACTTTTTTCCTATTATATAATTGTAAAGGTATGACCAAGGAACTCCAGAAGAAGCTTTTGACAAACGCCGGTTTAGCTCTGGCAATAATCGCGGTTTTGTCCTTCGCGCTTTGGCTGGTTTCTTCCGGCGTTGTTTCATTGAGCGAAAGGATATCGTCTTTGCGCAAGGAATATTTTATCAAAAGCCAAGGTTTAAGCGCTCTTGGCGAATTGAGAAAGGACTCTCAAAAAGCCCTGTATTATTACACGTTGATAAACAACGTTTTGCCCAAGCGCGAAGAGCTGTATTTTTTCAGCAATGAAATTAGCTTATTGGCGCAGACAAGGGGCGTAAGCAAGCCGGTTTTTTCTTATACCGCGGAAACGCCACCCTCGGATACTTCGCCCGGCCGCGCCTCTTTTAATATCGCTTTTGAAGGCCGGTACGCGGATATTCTCGGCTTCTTTGAAGCGATCGAATCCACCCGATTTTTCGTGAGAATCAAGAATGTCGACCTGGTGAGGGCCGACGCGGCGGTCGGCAATACGTTTCGGGGGACGCTAACCGGAGAACTTTATTTTCAATAAAATGAATAAATCCAAAAGAGAAATTTTTTTAATCGCCGCGGGGATAATTCTTGCCATCGGTTTGGTTATATTCTCCGCGTGGGAGATAGGATTCGTGGCCCGCAATTTAACAGGCGCCCTTAGTTCGGAAGTCGAGGGAAGCGAGCCAATTAAGTTTGACATCAAAAAGTTCGAAGACCTGCAAATAGCGCCTCAGTTCAACCCTAATATTTAGACAGATTCTTGCCAAAAAAATTTTTTTGCGCGAAAATAAATTGATGCTTTCGGATGTGTAGTCTCCTCCTTCGCTCTTACTGACGTTCGAGCTTCGGAAGGACAAGTAGTGTAACATATCCATCTTCTTGCTCTTCCGAAGCTTTGGCGAGAGTCAAAGCGTAGGAGAGGGTGTGTAGTTCAGTGGTCCGACCAAAGTCGGACTCCGACACAGGTCGGAGTAGAACGCTATATGTCTACAACAGGTGTTTATATTTTACGAAGTCTTAAGAACGGTAGCTATTATATAGGGAGTACCGTTGATATTTCGCGGCGTATTTTTTATCATAATAACGGATGGGTTAAGGCGACGAAGAATAATAGGCCGTTTGAATTGACGAGGTTTATCCCTTGCGCCGATCTATCTGAGGCAAGAAAGAACGAATATCATTTTAAAAGATATAAACGGAGGGATATAATAGAGAGAGTTATCAAAGACGGAATTTTTCCTTGGAACGCGGGCGGCTAGTTCAGTGGTAGAACGCTGTCCTGATAAGACAGAGGTCATAGGTCCGATTCCTATGCCGCCCACCAGACCTTTCAAATGGGCTTGTAGCTCAGTTGGTTAGAGCGCTTCGTTGACATCGAAGAGGTCTCCAGTTCGAGTCTGGACAAGCCCACCAGAATAAGTGGAAATAACTGTAATTTATGAAGATAAAAACCTGCTGGTAATAAACAAGCCGGCCGGAGTTTTGGTGCATGGAATAAAGAGCCCGTCCTTCGCTAAAGCTACGGATGGTACGGCAAGAGACAGGCGACGAGAAGAAACCTTGACCGATTGGCTTGTCGGGTATTATCCGGAAATTGAGAAGGTGGGGGATGATCCGGAAAACCGGCCGGGCATAGTCCACCGGTTGGACAGAGAAACTTCAGGCGTTTTGCTTATTCCCAAAACCCAGCCATATTTCGAATACTTGAAGAATTTATTTAAAAAGCGCGAGGTCAGAAAGACCTATCTGGCTTTGGTTTACGGTGAAATCAAAGAAAATGAAGGCGTAGTTAAAAAACCGATTGGCATAAAATCAGGCACGGTAAAAAGAACTGTTTTCGGCGGCAAAAAAGTTCAGGAAGCGGAAACGCGCTACAAGGAGCTGGAAATTTTTCCCGGATATTCCTTGCTTGAGGTTTATCCCTTAACCGGCCGGACCCATCAGATTCGCGTCCATTTGGCCTCTATCGGCCATCCGATTGTCGGAGACAAGCTTTACGCGTCGAAGAAAGAGAAGAGGGCGAAAGTGAAAATTAGCCGTCTTTTCCTTCATGCCAATTCGGTCGAGTTCGATTTGGAGCCGGGAAGGAGGATGAAAATTACGGCTGACTTGCCCGACGAGCTCGCGTCTTTTTTGAGGACACTCCGGTTCTGATATGTTGTGCTCCCGGCGGAATCAGTAGCCTCCCGGAATGTCGTCCCGGCTTTATAGCCCTTACCCTGACAATGCTACCGGATGGTGTGGGTCGTGGAAAACAGGAGAGGGGGGACAGAATTTCCATAGACAAATTTCTGCTATAGCAGAAATTTGTCTATGGAGGAAAATAATATAACTGCGGAGTGAAAAAGACCGCTATGATATAAGACAAGTTGGCGGATTGACAGGAGTTGGTAAATCAATGTAAATTCAATACGTGATTGAAGCGGATATTTTAAAGAAAATAAAAGCCGGCGCCAAGGTACGCGTGCATGAGCGTATCAAAGAAGGCGACAAGGAAAGAATCAGCATTTTCGAAGGCCTGATTATCAGTCGGAAGCACGGTAGCGAGCCGGGAGCGGCTTTCACGGTGCGGGGCAAGCTCGGCGAATTCGGGCTGGAAAAAACCTATCCCATCCACTCTCCGCTTATCAGCAAAATCGACATCGTTTTTTCACCTAAAAAAGTAAGACGTTCCAAGCTTTATTTCTTGCGCAAGCTTTCCGCGAGGAAGGTAAGGGAGAAAGTGGGATTGGGATAAGGATAGCTGGGTAAGCGCGGGTGGTGAAATTGGCAGACACGCCACCTTGAGGTGGTGGTGCCCGCAAGGGCTTGCAGGTTCAAATCCTGTCCCGCGCACCAGTAGAAACATAAACTCAAAACCCCGCCAATTGGCGGGGTTTTTGATGGTCGGTTACTTTTAGAGAATTACGATTCGACTCTTGCGCATCCCAAACCTTAATGCCTCTTCACGAGTTTCAAACCAAATGTCCAATTTGTCGCCGTTCTTCGAATGCATCCGGTCCTCGATGACGAATATTTTATCGTCGAAGAGATCCGGAATCATTATCTTCGTGCCGAACGGCAGCCAATTGGCGGCGGCGACTCCCGGCTTGACTGAAGTTCCAGAAGCGGTGATAAACGGAGTGTCGTCCGTTTGGTCCACGGTGCTGGAGTAGCCGGTAATTACCGTTTCTATCGACCTTGTGAAGGAAGGCTCGTTGGGAGCCAGGAGCGAATCGTCTCCGGGGACGATATAGGGATAATTATAAGGTATTGGCGCGGAAACCAGGTCTTTTCCATCCGTGATATGCGCGGGGAAAAAGGCCGTGGCAATCGCGATTATCGCCCCTATTGCTAACGATTTGCCCATTTTGGTAATAAAAAACTCCCTGTTGGGAATTCTTTATAAATGATAGTATAGGGAAACAAGAGGGTGGTGTCAAGGCCAAAAAAGTAGAAAATCAGACAAAATCAGCATATTTAGGGCTTAAAGAATCGAATTAGAACGATAAAGTTGATTTTTAGGGACAAGTATTCAAATGATTGAGGTTTTTACTAAAGGATTAGTGCTTGATAAGGAGATTGATGATAAAGACGGACTTTTTACGATTTTTACCGAAGTCCTGGGCAAAGTCCGCGGCCGGGCCACGAGCAGCCGAAAAATCACTTCAAAACTGGCGGCTCATCTCGAACCCGGCTGTTTTTCCGCTATCCGCTTAGTTCAGAAAACGAGCGGAAACGGATTTCGCATTATCGACGCCTTGACCGAGAAAAAGATGCTTCTTAGGGAGACGCCGGAGATTCTCTTCCTCGCGGACAAGATGACTGCCCCGGGTCAGCCGGACCAGAGGATGTTTGCTTATCTTAAAAAACTTGCCGTTACTGGGGAAATCCCTTCTGGATGGAAAAGGGAAATTTTGACCATCGCCGGATTCGACCCGGCGGGCGCCTCCTGCGATCTTTGCGGAAGCAAGAGTTTTGCCTATTTCTCGAGCCGGGATATAATGTTTTTATGCGAGCGATGCTTAAAACGAAATCCCGATTGCCGGGAAGGATTAATCCGTTTGTAATTTCTATTTTCGCGTTCGCGGCCGGCATCTCGGCTTATTTTTTCTTTTTCCGGCAGAACGAAATTTCGCTGGAGTTGAAAATCCCGGAAGAAGCCGTTTTCGCCGAAACTTTTCCGGCGGAGATAAAATTCACCAACGATTCCGGAAATTCCCTTAAAGACGTAAAAATTTATTTTTTTGTCCCCGCCGGGCTTTATTTCGCCGAGGGGGAAAAAACTTCGCGGAAAACAATCGATGTCGGCGATATGGGAGACGGCGAGATTTATCAGGATTCGTTCGACCTTGTGGCCCTCGACGCTTCTACGAAGAAAATCGAAGTCGAGGTGTCTTACCGGCCCTCTTCGTTGAACAAAAATCTTTTGCTTTCGAGGACGGCCGAAGTGAAGATAAAACCGTTTTTGGAGACCAAAATTATCGCTCCGGAAGAGGTCTTGGCCGGCGAAGAATTCTCTTGGTCCTTGGAATACAGGAACGATTCTAAAAATTCCGTTTCAGCCGAGATGGATTTGGGTAAAATTGCCGGATTCACCACCGATTTTACGAAGAAAGGGCTGGAGGCGGGGGGAAACGAGAGCGGCAAGCTGGAATTTAAGGGCGTTTTGATGCTGCCGGACGAAACCGTGACTGATTTGAAAATAAAGATTAAAGGGAAATTTATGGGCGGCGATTATGTGATTGCCGAACCGACGGCATCAATAAGAATCGCGCCTTCGCCTCTTTCGGTAAAAGTGGAGGCAAACGGCAAGAGCGAATTTACGGTATATCCGGGCGGCATACTGAATTATCGCCTGACTGTAAAAAATAATTCTGACGCGGCCATGGAAAGCGTGATTCTTACGGCCAGCTTAAAAGGAGTGATGGGTGATTTTAATACTTTGAAAACTGACGGCTTTTTCAATCAGGCGTCCCAGATAATTTCCTGGGACTATTCTCGCGTACCGGAATTCAAGAATTTGCTTCCCGGCGAATCGAAGAACATAGATTTTTCTTTGGCGGTTAAATCCGATTATCCGTTAAAGAGAATCAACGACAAGAATTTTACGCTGGAAGTCAAAGTCCGGGTTGAGTCGCCGACGGTGCCGCGTTTGGTCAACTCGTCCAAGACAATCGGCTTGGCCGAATCGACAATTAAAGTGGGAGGAAAGGTCAAAATTGTGAGCCAGGCGTTTTTCCGCGACGCGGAATCGGGCATTTTAAACAGCGGACCTTTTCCGCCGGAAGCCGGCACGGCGACTGAATTCACCGCGCACTGGACGCTTTCGAATTACGCCACGGACTTGAAGAATGTGGAAATTCGCGCCCGGGTTGAAGCCGGAGTGACGTTGACGGAGAAGAGATCCGTGGAAGTAGGCGAGCTTTCTTTCGACGAGGATAAAAACGAAGTCGTTTGGAAAATACCGAGTGTCTTGGCCTCGTCCGGCGTGGTAACCGAGCCGCTCCAGGCGATTTTTCAGATGAGGGCCCTGCCTTTTTCCAGCCAGGTCGGTTTATACATGCCTCTTCTCGGAGAAACGATTGTTTCGGCTAAGGACGAATTCACCGGAGAAACGCTCTCGGCCGGAAGTCCGTCGCTTACCACCGAACTGCCTTTCGACAAAACCGTACAGCCCTCGCAGGGAATAGTGCGATAAATTCAGAATCATCATCGAATGGAAAAACCAAGAGAAGGATTAATGGAAAAGATAATCAGTTTGGCCAAGCGGCGCGGTTTTGTTTTTCCGTCATCGGAAATTTACGGCGGATTGCAGAATTCCTGGGACTTCGGACCTTTGGGAGTCGAGCTCAAAAACAACATCAAAGAGGCCTGGTGGAAGAGGTTCGTGCATCAACGTCCGGATATGCTCGGCATTGACGCGGCTCTTTTAATGAACTCGAAAGTTTGGGAAGCAAGCGGGCATTTAAAGAATTTTTCTGATCCATTAGTTGAATGCGAGAAATGCCATAATCGTTTTAGACCAGATTTTCTATTAGCTGAAGCTTCTCTGGGCGAAACGCTTATACTTCCTACCGACCCCAATCAGCTTCGAGGACTACTTATCAAGGCTGGAATAAAATGTTCGAATTGCAAGGCGCAGGAATGGGGTATTCCGAAACGATTTAACTTAATGCTTAAAACTTCTCTGGGCGCGACTGAAGATAAAGCTAATGAAGTTTATTTCCGGCCGGAAACCGCGCAGGGCATTTTCGTCAATTTTAAAAATATTCTCGATACCACGAGAAAACAATTGCCTTTCGGGGTCGGACAGGTCGGCAAGGCGTTCAGGAACGAAATTACTCCCGGTAATTTTATTTACCGCACGAGAGAATTCGAGCAGATGGAAATTGAGTACTTCATCGAACCTCCAAAGAAGGAAAACGACTGGAGTAAATATTTCGAAATGTGGAGGAAAGAGATACTTGAGTGGATAGAATATTTGGGCATTGATTTGAAAGACATAAACGAGCTTGAGATTTCGAAAGAAGAGCTGGCGCATTATTCGGAGAGAACCATTGATTTCGAATATAAATTTCCATTCGGAACAAAAGAGCTTTGCGGATTGGCTTACCGGACGGATTTCGATTTGAAAAATCACGGCGAAAAATCCGGCGAGAATCTTAAATATAAGGATTCGGAGACCGGCCAAGAATTTTATCCGCACGTGATTGAGCCGAGTTTCGGCGTGGAGCGTTTGGTTTTGGCGGCGATGTGTTCGGCCTACCATGAAGATTCCGTTCCGACCGCCCCTTCGACAAGCTCAGGGCAAGCCCATTCGACAGGCTCAGGGCAAGCTGACAACGAAACCGAGACAAGGGTCGTGTTGAAATTTCCCAAATGGCTCGCGCCGGTGAAAGTCGCGGTTCTGCCTTTGTCAAAAAAAGAAGAATTGTCTTCGAAAGCGAAGGAGATTCATAAGGTTTTGCGGAAAAAATTCGTCGCCGAGTACGACGAAACCCAGTCCATCGGCAAACGTTATCGCCGGCAGGACGAAATCGGCACGCCGTACTGCGTGACAATTGATTTTGATTCGCT
>CAYGEM010000013.1:9375-14633 GCA_964348915.1 uncultured Candidatus Saccharibacteria bacterium
ATTCACGTGCCTCTGCCGAAAAGTTTTGCCACGACGGTTTTGGTTCTTGTCGCCGTTGGTTCGGAATACGAGGATAAAAAAATAAGCGGAGCGTCCCATTTTTTGGAGCATCTTTCCTTCAAGGGTACGAAAAAGAGGCCGAACAGCCAGGAAATTTCCACGGCGCTCGACTCGTTGGGAGCGGAATATAACGCTTTTACCGGCAATGAGATGACCGGGTATTTTGCCAAGACGGCGAACAAAAATTTTTCCCAAGCGCTCGAGATTGTCTCGGATCTTTATCTGAATCCGCTTATCGACTCCGGAGAGATGGAAAAGGAAAGAGGAGTTATTCTGGAAGAGATTAATATGTATGAGGATTTGCCGAAGGAAAAGGTCAAAGAGGATTTCGATTGTCTTCTTTACGGCGACCAGCCGGCGGGTTGGCCGGTTTTGGGCAATAAGGAAACCATAAAGAAAATCAGCCGCGAGGAAATAGTTGATTATCGCGGGCGGCATTACGTGGCGGGGAAAACCGTGGTCGTGGTGGCCGGCGGCGCCGCGGAAAACATCGAAGAGATGGTCAGGAAGAATTTTTCCGGAATCGAAGCGAAAGAAAAAATCAAAAAGATTCCGACGCGGGAATTTCAGGATAAGCCGGCCTTGACGATTCGGCGAAAGGAGACGGACCAAGCCCATATTATTTTGGGAGTGAGGGCTTTCAATCTATTCGACCCGAGGCGTTACGCTATGGGAATATTGAGCACGATTTTAGGAGGAACGATGTCATCCCGGCTTTTTTACCGGATTCGCGAACAAATGGGCGCGGCTTATTACATTTACAGTTCGGCTCATCTCGCTTCCGATTACGGATATTTGGCCGTGTGCGGCGGAGTGGATAAGGGAAGAATAAACGAGTCCAGCTCGGCTATTCTTGAAGAAATGCGAAAGTTAGCCGAAGAAAAAATATCCCCGGCCGAGCTGAATAAAGCGAGAGAGAGCTTGTCCGGCCGGCTGGTTTTGCGATTGGAGACCTCCGATGATATGGCCGGTTTTTACGGCGGAGAAGAATTATTGACCGAAAAGATTATCGAGCCCGAGGAAGAATTAAAAAAAATTCAGGCCGTAACCGCCGAAGAAGTAATGTCCTTGTCCGCGTATCTTTTCCGGAAAGAAAAGCTGAACATGGCTTTTCTCGGAATGAACGCGGAAGAAGAAAAACTTCGGAAGATTCTCGAGGCCGGACTGCCGGCCTGATTCCGCTTGTATTATCGCGGGCGGGGCGATAAAATTATTAAAAGCATATGCCTAAATACGAAATCGACATATCATGGGCGAGCTTGTGGAAAGTTTTTGCCGCCATTGTTTTGGTGGTTGTGCTTTTCGTGGCGAGGGAGACCGTTTTGGCTTTTCTTTTGGCCATCATTCTTTCTTCGGCCATCGACGGGCCGGTAACTTTTTTGGAAAAACGGCTGCGTCTGCCGCGTCTTATCGGCGTATTTCTGATTTTCTCCGCGGGCATATTCGTTTTTTCATTTTTGATTTACAACATTCTGCCTATCGCCATCTTTGAATTTGCTTCGGCTCTCAAATATTTAAGCGGCGCCAATTTCGACCCGTTGCGGGAAGTCGCCTCCCTTCTTAGCAATTTCAAACCCGAGATACTTCTGCAGCAGATTAGCGGTTTGGCCGGTTCGCTGTTCAAGGGTTCGGCTTCTTTGGCCGGCGCGATCGGCGGAGTGATTAACGGCCTAATGTTTATTGTCTCTTTCGTGATAATCTCTTTCTATCTGGCCGTGGGTCGCGACGGAGTGGAGAAACTTTTGAGAAACGTGCTTCCGGCGGAATCCGAAGAACATGTTCTTGAGATATATTATCGCGTCAGAACCCGCATCGGCCGGTGGCTGCAGGCGCAGATCGCTTTAAGTTTTCTCGTGGGAATGATGGTTTTCGTCGGGTTGAGCATCGTTGGCGTGAAATACAGTTTATTGCTCGGCCTTCTCGCGGCCATTTTCGAGCTTATTCCCATTGTCGGCCCGTTTTTCTCCGGATTGGTCGGCGTCCTCATCACTTTGTCCTCTTCTCCGCTTCTCGTCCTTGGGACTATCCTTGTCTTTGTCGGAGTCCAGCTATTGGAGGGCAACGTGATTATTCCGCTCGTTATGCAGAAAGCCGTCCATATTCATCCGGTAATGGTGATTATTTCTCTGATGGCCGGTTATCAGGTTGCCGGAATAATCGGCATGATTTTGGCCGTGCCGACAGCGGTGGTTATTCAGGAAATCACCGAAGGAGGTAAAAGGCGCCGTCGGCAGAATGCCTGATGAAGAAGTTTTACATCACCACTTCCATCGCTTACGCCAATGCCCGGCCGCACCTCGGTTTTGTTTTGGAGTCCACGCAGGCGGACATGCTGGCGCGTTTTGAACGGCAGAAAGGGAGGGAAGTCAGGTTTCTTACCGGTGTTGACGAGCATGGTTTGAAAATCGAGCGGGCGGCGAAGGAAGCCGGAAAGCCGCCGCAGGATTTTGTCGATGAGATAAGCGGAAAATTCCGAGAGCTTAAAAAAAACTTCGGTTTGTCGTGGGACGATTTTATCCGGACCTCCGACAGACAGAGGCATTGGCCGGGCGCGCTCGAATTATTTTCCCGGCTGAAAAAATCCGGCGATATTTACGAAAAGAAATACTCGGGTTGGTACTGTGTCGGTTGCGAGCGGTTCGTAACCGAGAAAGACCTCGTCGACGGCCACTGCCCTTTTCATAAAAAAAAGCCGGAATTTGTGGAGGAAACGAATTTTTTCTTCCGGCTTTCCAAATACGGCGAAAAAATAAAAAGAGAAATCGAGCACGGGCGTCTGCGCGTCATTCCCGAAACGCGTCAAAACGAAATCCTGTCTTTTCTTAAAGCCGGACCTGAAGACATCAGTGTGAGCCGGCCGAAGGCGACTAATCCTTGGGGTATTCCGATTCCCGGTTCTGACCAAACCCTTTATGTCTGGTGTGACGCCTTATCCAACTACATTTCCTCTTTGGGATTCGGTTCCGTCGATTCCGCGGCCAAGAAAAATTTCAGAAAATGGTGGCCGGCGGACGCGCATCTTGTCGGTAAGGACATTCTGCGTTTCCACGCAGTCATCTGGCCGGCGATGCTTATGTCCGCGAAAATTTCTCTCCCGAAAAAAATTTTGGTGCACGGTTTTATCACCGCGGACGGAGAAAAAATGTCAAAGTCCTTGGGGAATGTGATTGACCCTTTCGAACTGGCCGGGGAATATGGCGGAGAGGCGGTGCGTTATTATCTGCTTCGCGAGATACCTTCGGACGAGGACGGCGATTTCAACCGCGAGAAATTCGAAACAAGGTACAACGCCGATTTGGCCAACGGCCTGGGAAATTTCGCGAGCCGCGTATCAACCCTTGCCCTGCCTTATACTTTTCCTCTTAAAATTAAAGCGACCGCGGAAGTTAAGAGGCGGAGTCGGGAAACGAGAAAAAAGGTTGAAATCCGGCTTGGAGGATTTAAAATTCACGAGGCCGTGGCCGTTATCTGGGATTTTCTGAAATTCGGCGATGGCTATGTAAACCGGAACAAGCCCTGGGAGAACAAGGATAGGCGAATCATCGCCGACTTGGTTTATATCCTTTCCGAGACGGCCGATTTGATTTTTCCCTTTTTGCCGGAAACGAGCGAGAAAATAAAAAGCGCGTTTTATCGCGAGGGAAATTTCCGGCGGTTGAATAAAATAAATCAGCTTTTCCCCCGTTCATAGGTTGTTCGTCGTGAGTTATTAGTCGTTAGTCATTTCTTAAATCCATGCGTTTAATTGATGTTCATACTCATATCCAGTTCGCCGCTTTTACCGAGGATTGGGTCGAAGTGATAAAGCGTTCGCTTGCGGTTGACACTTGGCTCATAAACAGCGGAACGCAGAAGAATACTTCACAAAAAGCGGTGGATATCGCCGAGAGGTTCGCGGAAGGGGTCTACGCGACCGTCGGCCTGCACCCGATCCATACCGGAAAGTCGGTTTATGATTTGCAGGAATTGGGTGACTCGGGCGAAGGAAAAATAGCCGCGAGAGGGGAAGAATTCGATTATGATTATTACCGCCGGCTTTCTGGTCATCCGAAAGTAGTGGCTATCGGCGAGTGCGGTTTAGATTTTGCCGTTTGGGTCCGTAAGGACGGAGAGAAGCAATACTCTGCTGGGGAAATCGAGGAAATTAAAGAAAGACAGAAAGCCGCTTTTGTCCGCCAGATAGAATTAGCAAGCGAGCTTAAAAAACCGATTATAGTCCATTGCCGTGATGCCTATCCGGAGCTGATAAAAATACTGAAAGATTCGCGCAAGTCGCTTCCGGATAATCCCGGAGTGATTCATTTCTTCTCCGGCAATGAAGAAGAGGCGGGGGAATTGCTGGAGATGGGGTTCTGTTTTTCTTTCGGCGGAATTATTACTTTCGCCGAAAGGTACGCGGAATTAGTCCGGTTGATTCCGCTTGAGAAAATTCTTCTGGAGACCGACGCGCCTTATGTTACGCCCGCGCCTTTTCGCGGCAAGCGCAACGAGCCGGCTTATTTAATCTACGTCGCTCAAAAAGTCGCCGAAATTAAGAAAAAAGAAGTTGAAGAAATCGGCCGGATTACCACCGAAACCGCCGTCCGCCTATTCAATCTTTTTTAGTATTTCTTTCTAAGAAAAAGGCCATATTTACTTTTGATGCCCGACATTCTAAATTTAAATAAAACCAATGTATCCTTTTTCAAAAATCGAGAAAAAATGGGCTAAAGTTTGGCAGAAAAACAAAATTTATCAGCCCAATCTTTCCCGGGCTAAAAATCCTTTTTACAACTTGATGATGTTTCCTTACCCTTCGGCGGGAGGGCTCCACGTGGGCAATATGTACGCTTTTACCGGTAGCGACATTTACGGCCGGTATATGAGGATGAAGGGAAAAGACGTTTTCGAGCCGATCGGACTCGACGGTTTCGGCATCCATTCGGAGAATTATGCCATGAAAATCGGCGTCCATCCGATGAAACAGGCAAAAGTTTCCGAGAAGAATTTTTACCGCCAGCTTCAGATGATAGGAAACGGATTCGCCTGGGACAACCGGCTGGAAACTTACGACCCCGGATATTACCGCTGGACCCAGTGGATTTTTCTCCAGCTTTTCAAAAATGGCCTGGCTTACCGCGAAAAAGCGCCGGTTAACTGGTGTCCGTCCTGCAAAACAGTTCTGGCGGACGAGCAGGTTATTGACGGTAAGTGTGAAC
>CAYGEM010000014.1:0-12036 GCA_964348915.1 uncultured Candidatus Saccharibacteria bacterium
TGGGCGAGCAATTCCAGACTGACCCGCCGACCGCAGGCAAGCTCAATTTCTTCGAGAAGGTCGAGCCGTCTCAAGGCGCGGGTGCTGAAGTCAAAATATTTGTCGAGAACCGGCAAATCAAAACGGCTGACGCTGAAACCGACGACCAAACGGCTGTTTTTCAGAAGTTCTCCCAGTTTGGGCAAGTCCTCTTCCCAGAAAACCAGAAATTCGCGCCGGAGATAAGAATAAACGCAAGCTACGGACATATCGAGCTTATGCAAATACGCTTCTCCGCCAACGTCGAAAAAAGCGTTTTTGGTCTCTATGTCAATGACTAAAATATCGCGTTCCATATTAATTATTAACTAACGACTAATGACTTACGACTTACAACTTACAACTTACGACATCTGACAGGCAGGCAATCGAAACATGGTTTCCGGTAATTTTACCAGCCATTAGTTGTTTGTCGTTGGTCGTTTGTCGTCAGTCGGTTTTACCTTACGCGTAACGGTCGGCCACCGACGAAGCGGCGTAACTTTCCGGCTTCACGCGGACTTCGAAATTATTGGCGCGGACCATATTGGTAATTTCCTGAATCATCATTTTGGTCTTGCCGTTTTCGCCGATATCGACGTGAATCTCGAAATCCCAATTTGTGTCGTCAAAAACGGACGGAGAAGCGTCTTTAACATTAGTAAGCAATTCCTTGGCCGCGTCCACGGACATAAGCGCTTCGGTAATCATCCGATCGCGCAGAGTATGAAATTTGCCGAGTGTTTCACGACGCCAAAAATACCGGCCGCCGTTTCCAATACGGTGAACCACGACCACGGTAACGAAATCGGTGACGCTGTCGGATAAAGTTGCCGAGTCAGTGCCAGTGATAATCTTGTAACGCCATTCCGGCTCCCGATTTATAAACCCGGCGATCTCCCCGACAATCTCGGGAAAACCCAATTTTAAACCGCAACTATCATTAAAAAGTTTTTCTCCAGCTTCCATCACGGGATTGTATAACGCAAACCCGATAATAAGCAATTCGTAATCCGTGTGGTTATTGGCTAATCGGCCGCGAACTTATATAATTCTCTTATATATTCGAATTTCTATCATCTTCGAAAATGAGCAGAAAAAGAAAAAAACGAGAGGCCGAACGCGCCAGCAAACTCAATCCAAACGCCCGAAAAGCGATTTGGGGTTTTGTTTTCCTCGCAACAACCGTTATTTTTGTCGCTGCCCGCTTCGGCGGAGCCGGACCGGTCGGCGAATTAATCTTCAAATATTTCGGCCAAGCGCTCGGAATCGGCTATTATCTCCTCTGCCTCGGCCTCGCCACGGCGGCAGGCCTTCTTCTCTTTTTCGAAAAGCACGATTTCAGCCGAATTTCATGGCTGGGCGCGATAGCGTTTTTCGCGGCGGCGCTCGCGGCGGCGGACATAATTTCTCCGGGCAGCGGCGGGCTCGCCGGTTACTCTTCAAAGATTTTCACTCTCCTCCTCGGTAAAAACGTCGGACTGATTGTCTCCCTGATTGCGGCGACCATTGGCGCGGTCATCGCTTTCAATATTCCCTGGAGGATAAAAATGCCGGAGAAAAAAGAAACCATCGTTCCGGATGTCCCGCCGAAGGCAGAACCCCTGCTCGAAAAATCCATCAGCGCCGCGGCCAACGAAGCCAAAACGAAACTGGCCGAAACCGGAAACGGAGAATCGGTTCAATCGGAGAAAAAACCAGCGGTTCCGCCAAAAACCGCGATTAAAAAAATTTCATTTAAAAATTACGTTCCGCCGCCCGCCGGACTTCTGCGTTCTTCAAGCGAAAAACCCAATTCCGGGGACCTTAGGGCCAACGCGAACATCATCCGCCGAACGCTCGAGGGTTTCGGCATTCCGGTGGAAATGGGAGAGATAACCATCGGTCCGAAAGTAACCCGCTACACGCTAAAGCCGGCCGAGGGAGTAAAGCTATCCCGCATCACCGCCCTAAATCAGGATTTGGCCCTCGCTCTGGCGGCGCATCCTCTGCGCATCGAAGCGCCGATTCCGGGCAAATCTTTAGTCGGCATCGAAGTGCCCAACAAAGCGGCGGCGGTGGTGCGGCTGGGAAGCTTAATCTCTTATCCGGAATTCGCCGCCTCCGGCGGACTCTCTTTCGTTCTCGGCCGGGACATCGCCGGCGAACCGATTTTTCCCAATATCGCCAAAATGCCCCATCTTCTGGTCGCCGGTTCGACCGGCAGCGGCAAAAGCGTGACCATACATTCGCTTATTATTTCCCTGCTCTATAAGAATTCTCCCGAAACCCTGCGGCTTATTCTCATCGACCCGAAAAGAGTGGAGCTTTCAATCTACGGCAAAATTCCCCATCTGCTCACGCCGGTTATCACCGAGGGGAAAAAAGTCATAAGCGCGCTCCGCTTCGCTATCCAGGAAATGGAGAAAAGATACGAAATCCTGCTTAATGCCGGGAGCCGCGATATTACGAGTTACAACGCGACGAGAAAAGAAGAACCTATGCCCTATATTCTTATCGTCATCGACGAACTGGCCGACTTGATGGCCGCTTACGGCCGCGAAGTGGAAGGTTCAATCGTGCGTTTGGCCCAGATGGCGCGGGCGACCGGAATTCACCTGGTCGTTTCCACCCAAAGACCGTCGGTGGAAGTAATCACCGGACTAATTAAGGCGAATATCACCAGCCGCATCGCCCTGCAGGTGCCCAGCCAGGTTGATTCGCGCACTATTCTCGATTCCGCCGGCGCGGAAAAACTTTTGGGCGGCGGAGATATGCTTTTCATCTCTTCCCAACTTTCCAAACCAAAAAGAATCCAGGGCGCTTACGTGTCCGAGGAAGAAATCAAAGAGGTGGCGGATTTCATCGCCAAAAACAATGAGTCGTCCGAACAGGCGGAGATAAGAGAAAATTCTTCATTCTCGAACGGCGCGGGTTTTGATGACGATTCCGAAGACGAACTTTACCCGGAAGCCGTGCGAGTGGTAAAAGAAGCGGATAAGGCCTCGGCTTCCCTCCTTCAGCGCCGGCTTAAGGTCGGCTACGCGCGGGCGGCTCGATTGCTTGATATAATGGAAGCGAACGGACTGATCGGTCGAGGCGAAGGAGCCAAACCGCGCGAAGTTTATATCGACCAAAATGAAACCGATGAATAACGAGACCTTAGGACAAGTCCTTGCCGGAATCCTGGAAGAAAAAAGAATTGCCCCCGAGCGGCTATCTGACTTGACTAACATTTCTCCGCGGTACGTCAGAGCTCTGCTTGACGATGAAGAAAAACTTCTCCCGGCCATGCCTTACGTCCGCGGTTATCTGGTGAAAATCGCCGAGGTTCTTTCGGAAGATCCCCAGCGTCTTATCGACGCCTATCTGGAAATGGAACTCGCCCGCTCCGGGGCCAAAGATACCCTGCCCCTCAACCGGTTCGCCATCAACAAAAATAAGCCGGGCCTCCTGAAAATAATCCTCGGCGGCCTCGCTATCGTCGTATTCGCTTTCTGGCTTTACAATTTTCTGGGCATTCCCAAAATAGAAATCAATCTGCCGGAGACAACCGTGACTGCGAAAAATCCCTTCTTCATCATCCAAGGGACGGCCGGCCCAAAGGAAACGATTTACATCAACGGAGAAAAAATTTACGTGACCCGAGACGGATTTTTCTCCAAAGAAGTCCTCCTCGAATCGGGTCTGAATGTCTTTGAAATAAAAACAAAAAGGTTTCTCGGTCGGGAAACAAAAACAACAAGAGAAGTAATTTATGAAAAAAATGAAAATCGAGGAGAGTAAACCGGAAAAGAACGATGAATTGAGCCACCTCATCGAAGCCATTCACGAAAAATACGGCGAGGAGGCGATAATGCGGCTCGGCGAAAAGAAAACCTCCCATGTTTCGGCGATTTCAACCGGCTCGTTTTCGCTTGACCTCGCTTTGGGCGTCGGCGGATTCCCGCGGGGAAGAATCGTCGAGGTCTACGGTCCGGAAATGTCGGGCAAAAGCACCCTCGCCCTCCACGTCGTGGCGGAAGCGCAGAAAGCCGGTTTGCGCGCGGCATTCATCGACGCGGAACACGCCCTTGACCCGGCGTATGCCAAAAAAATCGGAGTGAATATCAGCGACCTCCTTATCTCCCAACCGAACAGCGGAGAAGAGGCGCTGAACATCATGGAAAGTTTGGTGCGTTCCGGCATAATCGGCATAGTCGTTATTGATTCGGTGGCGGCCTTGACTCCCCGAGCGGAAATCGAAGGCGAAATGGGCGACCATTTCATCGGCCTGCAGGCGCGGCTCATCGGCCAAGCCATGCGGAAAATAACCGCGCTTGCCGACAAAACGCAGACGCTTCTTGTTTTCATCAATCAAATCCGGGAAAAAATCGGTATGATGGGCTACGGCGAACCGACCACCACGCCCGGCGGCCGCGCCCTTAAATTCTTCTCCTCGGCAAGAGTCGAACTGAAAAGAATCGCCCAGATTAAAAAAGGCGAGGAGGTGGTCGGGAACCGCACCCGGGCGAAAGTGGTAAAAAACAAGCTGGCCGCTCCGTTCAAAATCGCCGAATTTGACGTTCTTTACGGCGAAGGGATTTCCTATGAAGGCGACTTAATCAGCACGGCCCTGAAATACAAGACCGTTTCCAAAACAGGCAACACTTACTCCTTCGAAGGAGAAAAATTGGGTGTAGGATTTGACGCCAGCCGGCAGAAACTCAAAGAGGATTCAAAGCTATTGAAGGAGATTGAAAAGAAAACTCGTCTGGCTATAGAGGAAGAGGAGAAGACAAAATAAAAAATCCGCGGATATAAGGAAGGAAAATTAAAATCCCGATTATAGCCGCGCCGAAACTGGCCAATAATACTATGGCCGCCATCAAATCTTTAATGACCCTTACCCGGTCGTCGTGTTCGGAAGTGACGACATCCATAATTCTCTCGACGGCGGAATTTATAAGTTCCAAAATAAGCACCGAGAGGATAGCGAGGAGAAGCACGACTTTTTCCAATCTTGAAGTGGGGAAATAAAACATCGCCATCGCCACAAGCGCGGCAATCATAGTCATTGTCTTGAAACTTCTCTCGAAAATAAGAGTTTCTTTAAGTCCGCTGAAGGCGGCTCGAAAACCGCCATACGGTTTTTTATTTTTTGCCATTATTGTTTAAAGTATAAAAATTCTCGAATAGCTTGGCGACTAGAATCGGGCCGGTGCCGTTCGGCGTCGGGGTATAAAATTTCAAATGTCCGGAGGGATGTTTTTCGTCGTCAAAATCCCCTTTGATTTTTTTGTCCGGAGAAATGCGGTAGCCGAAGTCGATTACTCCGGCATCCGGTTTCAGCATGGAGGCATCGACGAGCCCGGGCTTGCCGACGCCGAGGATAATCAGATCGGCTTCTTTAATATTGGCTAAGTTGCCGCCCTTGTCGATAACAATAATCTCGCTTGCTTTGCCAGAAAACCATAACGCGGCCGGCTTGCCAACAAGCATTCCCGACCCGACTATGGCTACCTTTGATTCCCCCTTTGCTTCGATGCTCATTTCTTCCAAAATTTCTTCGATCGTTCCGACTGAAGGCGGCAGAACCGGATTGCGTCCGGCGTAAAACGCGCCGATAGCCCGCTCTCCCAAAACATCGATATCCTTTTCTCGCGGAATAACGTTTAAAGCGTAATAAGGATTAAGATGAGAAGGCAGGGGCAATTGGACAATCGCGCCGCCGCAGGTTTTCGATGAAACTATTTTTCTAATCCGCTCGCGTAATTCGTCGTTTTTAATATTTTCCGGGAATTGATACAAACGAAAATCCACGCCTAAAACTTCGGCGACTTCTTTTTTCTGATTGATGAAGCTCAAGGAAACCGGGTCGTCGCCGATGAGGAAGACCGCCATAAATTTAGCCGGCGCCTTGGCGTTTTTCAGGCGTTCGACAATTCGTGAAGCAATCTCTCCTCCGTCAATTTTTCGCATTCTCGATGACGCGGTAAATTTTTTCAGCCAGAATTTCCATATCTTTTTCTTTCATTCCCCGCGTGGTCACGGCCGGAGTGCCGATACGCAAACCGTGCGGTTTAAAAGAAGAAATATCGTTCGGAACGGTGTTTCGGTTGGCAATAATGCCGTGTTTTTCCAAGGCGCGCTCGGCGGTCAAGCCGTCGATGCCCATATTATGTAAATCCACCAACATCAGATGATTATCGGTGCCATCGGTAACAAGTTTAAACCCTTTTTTTATCAAGGCCGAAGCGAGCACCTTCGCGTTTTTAACCACCTGCGCCTGGTATTTTTTGAAAGGCGGCTGAAGCGCTTCGTAAAAGGCCTGCGCTTTCGCGGCGGTAACATTATTATGAGGTCCTCCCTGCAGACCCGGAAAAACCGCTTTGTCGATCGCTTCGGCGATGGACAAGGGCTTTGCTTTTTTGCCGCCTGACACTTGACGCTTGACGTTTCTATCCTTCCTCGCGAAAATCATCGCGCCACGCGGTCCGCGCAGGGTTTTATGAGTCGTGGTCATCACCGCGTCGCAATAAGGAAAAGGCGACTGGTGAAGTCCGGCGGCGACCAAGCCGGCAATATGGGAAATGTCGGCCAGATGATAAGCCCCGATTGCTTTGGCGATTTTACCGAACTTGGCGAAATCGAGTTTGCGCGGATAAGCGGTGGTGCCGGAAACGATAATCTGCGGCCTGTTTTTTCTGGCTAATTTCTCCACTTCCCTGAAATCGATATAGCCGTTTCTGTCCGTGGAATACTGGATGGATCTAAAAAATTTGGCCGTGGCGGAGGCGCTGTGACCGTGAGTCAGATGGCCGCCGGACATAAGCCGCAAGCCCATAATTTTCTCACCCGGCCGGAGAAGCGCGGTATAAACAGCGAGGTTGGCCGGCGAACCGGAATAGGGTTGGACATTTACCGCCCATTTTTTGGGGTCGAGCTTGAATAATTTCAAAGCGTACTTTTGGGCGAGCTCTTCAATCTCGTCGTAATATTTGTTTCCGGGATAATAACGTTTACCCGGATAACCCTCGGAATATTTGTTGGTCAGAACCGAGCCGAGCAGCTTCATCACGTCTCCGGAAACGAAATTCTCGGAAGCAATCAGGTCAATGTCTTTTTTCTGCCGAACCTCTTCCTTCTCAATCAGCCGTTTAAGAATTTTATCCATAATTTTATCGGGTTTAACCTTTTAAGTAAGATAACCCAAAGAAGAGATAAGGTAAATGCCCAAACCATTCAGTAAAAAAGTGAGGCCGGCGAAATTCCGAAAACGCAAATTATAGAAAGCGAGAATCGCAACGCCAATCTCGTCGGGTAAGGGGGAACCGATGATTATAAAACCGATAAGAATTCCTAAGGGTAAAAACCAACGGCTTTGCGGTAAGAATAAAAAATACTTGAACGGAAAACGACCGGCTAAATTGCGGAAAAGCATTTTGATTTCGCTTAAAAAACCCGTTTTCAAAAAATCGAAAAGCAGGATGTCGCTTAACATCGCACCCGCGCCGCCCAACACAGCCAGAAAAATAGGATTATAAATGCTGCTTAAGTACAGAAAACTCGCTGTAGCGATAGCGGAAGTGAGACCGAAAGCATACATCATGCCGGAGACAATCACTCCCGCGAGGCCGAAGCCGCCAATGCCGAAGAATATCTTCTCGAAAAAACCGGCGGCGTAAAGTCCGATAGCTAAAAAAACCGAAGCGACAAGAAGAGTAAGGCGGGGGTAACGCATAAGCGAATCTATCTTTTAAACATTCTGCCGTGACCGGGAATGATATAATCGGCGATTTCCAAAATTTTTCTCCGGCTTTCCATTAGGGCTTTTTCGTTTTTGACGTAGGGATCTTTCCGATTAAGAAGAAAGTCGATATCGCCCGGTTTCATCTTTTCGTCGTCCATCCACCAGAAAACGTCTCCGGCGATGACGATTTTCCCTTTTTCGGTTTCCGCCAACACGACGCAATGCTCATAAGCGTGACCGGGCGCGGAAATGATTTTTACAGCAGTCCCCGGCACAACGCCGCCGTGGTCGCTCTCGTAATCGTTCTTGAAAATAGTCGTGTCATCGAGAATCGCGGCGTTTTCGAAAATAGAAGCAAGCAGGGCGTGGTCCGGGTGGTAGTGGGTAAGGACAACAAAATCTATATCCGCCAACTCCAATCCTTCGGATTCCATTTTTTCCAAAAGAAGCGGCCGGTTGATGCCCGGGTCGACAATGATATTTTTTCCGTTTTCCCTGATAAGAGAAACCGAAGAAGAAGCGAGAAATCCTTCCTCTGACTCCCGAGCATATCCCTCAATAAGAACTTTGACCTCGGCCATAATGCCTTTATCCAACCCGGATCAAAAGATAGTAAATAGTGAAGAAAATGATACTCGCAAAAATCACTCCGGCGATAAATCCGGACAATCCCGAGGCGAACAAACGGCCTATCTGAAACCTAAACTTCTTTTTTTCCTGACAAACGAATTCTTCCTTAAGTTTATTCATGGATTAAATATACCATAAATTCCTTCAGGGTTGCATGGTGTTTTAAATCTAGCGACGATAAGACATTTCGGCCCAGCCGACCGGGCCAACCAGGCGCTGGTCAAACTAACGCGACTTGTCTTGTCCCTCTAAAAACTACTATTCCGGGGCTTCTTCAATGTTATCTACCCCGACTAACTGTTTTATACTCGCTCGTCTAATGAAAATATAAGTTGAAAGAAATAAAGCAATATCATGAAGAGCAAATGTTTTGAACGAGACGAAAGCGAATTGCGGCTGAAAAGACAGAAAATACTGAAGGATTACCGTGGGCAGGACAAATAAAATGACTGCGAGAAATACATCTTTGGTCCTAATTATTGCTTTACTGCTCCCAAAAGAAACTGCCAGCCAAACGGAAAGGAATAGGGGAAACGAGCAAATTAAAAAAAACGGGGAGAGACGGAAGACCCCATAGAAAAAATACGCCCCTACTGAAACTGGGCCACCCAGGATAAGTTTAATCAGGCCAGCAGACGACATAAAATCCGTGACCATCGTGAAAAGAATGCCAAAGAGTACGAAGCAGGCGGAGATTAACACTATATATGCCGCCTCCATGCAAAAAACCGTCGCCAAGATATTGTGATATCGTCGAGGAATCCTATTTATTTTCTTAATTCCGTTTTCGTTCATTGACTAAATTCTAATATAGAGATGATTCCCCTACAAGAATACCAAAATTTAGCTGAATACTATCATACCTTCTAGACCAATATGCGGGTGCCGTAGTAGAGGATGTCAGAATCATTATCCGGCGACAACAAGTAATAGTATATAATTAATACTATGAATCAAGCGGTAATCGACTACATAAATAAGTCTCGCGGGCTGGGGTACAGCGACGAAGATATAAAGTCCCTACTGCTGAACGCTGGTCACAAAGAAGAGGGTATTCGCGCAGCGTTTGATGTGGTAAACGGTAAGGATATCTTGCAAGGTGAGAATTTTGTGCCCACACCGCCGCCCCCGTCGCAATCGCCTTCTAACTATCCGTCTGCAATCCCTTATTCAGGAAAGAAAAAAACAGGGCTATCAATGAGGCGTGTATTTTATGCTTTTCTTGGTTTACTCACAGGTTCAGCTCTCGGTCTCGCATTGTTTACGATGTTCTTAGAGGATAGGATAAGCAACGTTTCTTTATATAACCTTGCCTCCATCGCCTCATTGTTAATCGGTGCAGCAGTTGGTATTTCTGGCGGTCTTATACTTGCATATGCATTTACTGAACCAGAATCATCCTTTCCTAAGGTTGGGGTTTTAGTTAGAAACGCGTGGAATCTTTATAGAAACCGCTTCAAGACCCTAATAAGCATTTCTCTAATCTTCGCCGTAATGCAGTACGGAATTACTGTATTTATTCTAAACTTCGGGGGTAATCTAATTAGCGCGATTCCGTTAACTATCCTTAACTGGCTTATTGGGATATTTATGTCCTTGCCCTTGATATACGCGGTTAGAGAAAATGACATCGGGTTCGTTAGGGCTTGTTCACTAGCAGGCGGAAATATTTTCTCCTATATATGGATTGTTATCCTATCGGCCCTCGTTATCGCAGGCGGGATAATTATGGGAATCTTCCCCGGAATAATTTTCTCGTTGTGGTTTGTATTCGCCGTTTACGCGTTTGTTAACGAAGGTGACAAAGGTATGGGCGCTCTTTTGAAGAGTGGAGAATATCTGAGAGGTTATACTAAAGTCGTTCTTTCTAGAATGTATTCGATTGTTCTTTTTCTCCCCACACTACCGCTTCTTTTAATTCCTTACATTTTTACTTTGTTTGGTGGCCAAATGACAGACAGTATTGTTAATTCAGTCATAACAGCCATTTTAATGCCTGTCTGGACTGTTTATTTCTATGTGATTTATAAGGAACTTATAAAATACAAGCCCGATCTTCTAGGTAAGCCCGTGCGCGGAAAGAAAAATTTCTTTGTGTTTTCTGCAATTTTAGGTCTAGTTGGGATTGCGATACTTATCGGCTGGCTTGCCTTTAGTTCGATACAGAGAAAAACAACCTTGAGTTCGGGTGCCTTAGGGATACCAACTAGGACTAATCAAGGATCTGATTTATTAAGTCAAACTCCGTATGTTGACAGTGCAAACGGATTCAGTATCAATCCGCCAAAAGGATGGGCTGTCGTTGGTAGTAGGACGAATGGGGCCACATTTGCTCCTAATGGAGATTTAAACACAGCGGGACTTGCGGTAACAGTGGATCCCCTTACTAGAACCGACGGAACCGATCTCGACGCAATTACTAATGCGGCTATACAGAGATTCCAAACAATTCTTGATTATAAGATGATCGACGACAAAAACATTATTACCGAACAAAATATACAAGCGCGTGTTTTGAATTTTGAATGTACTCTATTTGAACAAAATTTCGTGACTGCAGTTTTGTATCTCGTTAAGGGAGATAATCTGTATAGCGTTTATAGCCTTTCACCTAAGACGAGCTGGGATAACTATAAAGATCAAATAAAACAATCCGCGCTGACTATAAAAGTATTGTAGACTAAGTTTTGTATTGGGTGCCATCGTGGAGGATGCTACTTGTGGTGAGCCCGTCGAACCAGGACCATCATCCAGCGACAACAAGGGTATATTTACATACCAGATCTAATTTGATCGGTTTTCTTCTCAAAACTATTTTTGATAAAAAGAATACTTTTATTTTTATCTTAGGTCATCAATAAAAAATTCGTAGTAAGACACAATGGAAGATGAATACATCATTGTCCAAAAAAATAGTTCCTCGACGGGAAAAGTTAATCCAAAAACAGTAACTAATCCGATATATTGTCCTGTAAATATCCAACCTCCTGTTTTTAAAGCAATCATTTCCCAAAGAAACCAAAGAAAGAAAAATGGAACAGCTATATAAACAAATTTGCGGAGCAATTTAGGTTTTAAAATAGTTATGATAATCAAGGGGATCATCGCCGCTATCCCACCGACAAGATAAGCATAACTAATCGTCAAAATTTCTGGATTGATACTAAATAAAACAACTATGGCGATTGCGGCTAAGATTGAAGGAATTAAGACGAAAATCGTGTTTTTTGATATTCTTTTATCTTTTTCATCATCTATGAAATGTTCATAGAATAGGACGATTAAAAGGGTCATCATAAAAAAGCCCAATATATCATCGACTGGCAAAATACCTAATATTTTCCAAGGAAATACTAACTCCTCCATAATCCATGCCTTATTGAAAGTTTCTATAAAATCAAATACAAAACCAAAAAGTCCGCCGAATATCAAAACTGCCCAAAATATTTTTTTTAGATTTTTCTTCTCTCGGAGTATTAGATAGAAAGAAGGAGATAATAATGCCAATCCCGCGCCGATAAGTGGCTTAAGATTAAAAATCAGAGAAATCACCGACCAACAAATAATTATTAAAAAAACAACAAACAAATCGAATCTTTTATTCTTGCTCATATGTTTTCATTCTACCGAAAAACCCGCCCGTCCTCCAGCTGACGAAGGCGATTTAACTAGCTCCG
>CAYGEM010000015.1:0-11382 GCA_964348915.1 uncultured Candidatus Saccharibacteria bacterium
CCTCGGTTTCATTAATGAAACCGTTTCGTATCTGGCACGATGAAACAATTAAACCTCAAGACCGATCTTTAAATTAATCTAAATAATGCTTGCCGTACCTTTGTAATAACCCAGAAGCGGTTTTTCTCGCCGTTTCCTATGATTTACGCGTGAGTAAATCCTCTTTCTATGGGGATTACGTCCGTATCCTCTTTTCTCAAGCATATCCCGAACTTTACTTATCGTTAGGCGGGAAATCCTCAAGGATTCCTCTATCTCTCTATATTTAAGCTTCCTTTCCAGCATATCAGCCACGGTTATTCTCCTTAAAATTATTTCTTTCTCGTCTTTGGTAAAAATCTTGTTAAAAAATTTATCTAAATCAGCGACGGTTTTAACCATCTTTATTTCATTTAACAATCTTTCCAACGATCGTTTCTTCAAAGCTATAGTTAATTTTTTATTTGATACTTTCATAATTTACAGTTTACATGCCCTGTTCCGTAGCTTCACTAATGAAACCGTTCTATATATCGATGATAGATATAAAGAATCGTAAAGAATCGGAGTTGAGCCTCGATAGGAAATTGTTTTGTTGTTCTGCTCATCGGTTTCTTTAATGAAACTCCGCATTAGCGTTAACCCAAAAAACACCCGGGGGCGGTTATTCTACGGCTGGAAGTAATATTTATTGGCGTCGGCCCCGGCGGTGATTAGATTTCCCCACGGGTCGATATTATAGAAACCGATAGTGATGTAATCAGTCGAATTCAGGTTGGCCAGAGTTTTATCGCTGTTTAACAATCCGGTTATCGGCAGAGAAATCGTCCCCGGCTGTCCGGCCACGGGAACCGGCACGAGCGCGGCCAGATATAATTCCGGCAGCCAGCTTTTGCAGGTATTGTTCGCGAAGAGCTCCCCCCTCATATCCGGCGAACGGCTTAAAACAAGCAGGCCGAAATTCCCAGAACCGCCGGCGCAGGATTGATGACTCACCCGCAGCCGCGGAGAACTAATACTGCTGAAATTGCCCGGCGAACCCGGCGGCAGATTATTCAGGTAAAAAACCATGGCATCGAAATCGTTGTCGCGGCCAGTCATGAAAGGATAGGCGGGATAATCGAAATTTAAGATCAATACTCCTCCGGTCGTTTTCTCCCAGCGGATATTGGATATTCCGAAAGGCGAAGGCAGGGCGGGCGCGTCGTAATTTTTTTCCAGAAGTCCTGAGCCGAGGCCAAACTCATCCGTTGCTTTCGCCTTGATAATATAGCTCTTCCCCGGTTCAATCATCTTTTTCCCGACGAGCCCGGACTTCTCCCAAGTTGATCCGGCATCAAAGCTTATTTCGTAAGAAAGCAGATTGTCCGGAGTGTCCGGATCAATCGCCGGAGAAAGGGTATAAGAAAGCTCGGATTTGCCCCCATCAAAAGAAAACTCTATTCCGGAAGGCGGCGAGGGAGGAATATGCGCGGGAATATCTGTCTGAAAATAATATCTGGTCCGGTCAACCGCCAACAGCTTGAAATTCTCATAAGCAAAATCCCCGCTCGAGCCCTGCGGATAAAAGCGATAAAAACCATAAAAAGCGACTGTGACGAAATCATTCGGGGTAAAATTATTCTCGCTGTTTGGCCGGCGCGCCGGCAATAAAAGATGATTGTCCGCGTCTCCAAAATAAGAATCAAACGCTAAGGCGCCGTTCGGGATGCCGCCGATGAAGATATCGCAGCCGCCAGCCGCGTCCGCCATCACAAGCGATGTCCGCCAGCTCAAAGAACCGGCGCAGGTGTTATATTGCGTCTGGAGCGCGCTTCCGGCATTCTCCGCAAGCGGACTGTCGCCATTCAAAAATAAATCTTTCGGCGCTTCAGTGTTCAAGTATAAAACCATAATTTTGTAGTTCGGGCTGGGCGGTTCGCCATAAGCCAAAGCCAAATTCACGTCTCTCGGCATAAACGGATAGGCATCGTAGGAAAATTCGATAAGCGGTTCTTCAATCTCGCCGGAAAACCCGTAATGCGAAGCCCGGTAAAAATTGAAATCCTGAATATAACTCGGGATGTTTATTTCTTTGATGTCCGATGGGGCTGAAGCCAAACCGTCCTTGTCCGCCACCCTCACCTCATATTTGTAATTTCTAGCGACTTCGTCGATGCGCTTGGAAAAAATACTCGTCGCGCTCGTAACGCTATCGATCATTTTTTTAGTTTCGGCATCCAAAATGCGATAGGACACGGCGTTGTTTACCGGAAAAGTGAAATCAATGGCAACCTTGTCAAAATCGTAATTTATCTGCCAGTCATTCATTCCAAGCGCTACCGGCGCTTCCCGCGGCTCAAGCAAACTTTGACTGTTTTGAGGATTGGGAATTTCGCGGATATCAAAGCCGCTTTCTGTGTTCGCGTCGCAACCGTTTCCTGAAAATTCATACTCGCCGAAAGGAGGAAAACAAAATCCATTTTTCCACGCCTGTCTCTCCAAAGATTTTCCTTTCGGTATCTCTTCGTATGCAACCTCATCGATTATTTCTCCTTCGGCGTTATCCGCGTCGTAAAGGATAATCGCGTTATTTTCATAAGCTAATCCGGTGGAAACGGAATATATCAGATCGGCCGTCTTACTCCCTTTATAATCAGGATGAGCGATCAGGAAAAACCCCTTGGCCAGAATCGTTCCGGTGAATTTGCCGTCATCGACAAGATTGCTCTCGGTTCCCGTGGACGATTTCTTCCGTAATTCCCAACCATCGAGAGTCACGGCGGCGGCGGTCGGATTATACAGTTCGACAAATTCATTGTCGGAATTTTCATCGGTGCCAGCCTGAATTTCGCTGATTACCACATGCTCGGCTTTCTCTCCTGACTCACCATCGGATAAAGGTTCATCCGCGACAGCGACGTCAATTAAAAACGGCTCGGAAAGAGCGTTCTTGTCGTCACCAACTATTAGCTTGACGCTATATGTCCCGGAAGAAAGGAAGATGTGCTTGACGGAAACGTTATTTGAATCGAGGGTCGTTCCGTCGCCGAAATTCCATTTATAAACATCTATCGTTCCGTCCTCGTCGTTCGAGACGCCGGCGTCAAAAGTTATTTCTTCGCCAGCTTTCGGGGTCTCTGGCAGATAGGAGAATGAGGCGATGGGTAGTTTATTTTGCGACGCTTCGCTGATTGCGTTCGGCTTGCCAGGTGTAGGCAAGGCCGCCAGCCAGACTCCTCCGATAAGCTGCAAAGATTTGCCGTCTCCCGAAGCAACCAAGGAATTATACGTAACTTCGTTTATCAAAAGATCGCGGTTTTTTATGGAGATAGTTTCTCCGGAATTATTCAGCGAAAAAGAGCTTTTGAGAATCATTCCTTCCGCGTTCGGGTAATCGAGCAGAAATTTAGCCGGGTCATCGACGATTATCGCATAACTGTGGGCCGTCAAAATCGAGTCGCCCCTAAAAAACGACAAAGAATGACTCGTCCCTCCCTCGGAGAACTTCCATTCGCTTAAATCAACCGATTCCGTTCCATTATTAAAAATTTCTACCCATTCCCGACCTTCGTCGCTCTCCGTCAAGTCATACATTATTTCATTGATGACAACGGGGTAAAATCGAGGGGGACTATTCACCCCCCCCCGCCACTCGATCCGCCACCAGTGTTGCTTTGGACAAAACCGCTTGAGTTTTCCTGCCTCGGTGTTCCATCGACAAAACTCGATGTATGCCAGCCAAAACCGGTATTATCTCTTTCCATCGTTTTCCGGGAAGAGGTGTCGCCGGCCGGCCAATCCGAATCAGCCATAACTTCATCAATTAACCGGCAATCCTTGTCGAAAAGCCGCAATCCCTCGTCGGAATTGGAAAGCGCGCCGCTATAGATCAAATCTGCCACGACACCAAGCGCTGAATCCTCGTCGGTGCGCTCAAGCAGAAAAAATCCTCCGGCCGGTATCCGGCTATTATTCGGAAGCGTTATCTTCATTTTTTCTTCCGCATCAAGAATCTGCCAGCCCGAAATATCCGTTTCGGCGCCGGATGTGTTTTTAAGCTCAATCCACTCGTCGCTTGAGCTTCGCGTACTGCCCATCCAGGCCACTTCGTTTATGATCACCGGCTGCCTCGCTACTGAACCGGTAGCATTAAAGAAACAGGTTCTGCCGGTTGACGCAATGGATTCGTTGTCCTTATCAACCGGCTTCTTTTTCTCTGCTTCTTCCTTTGCTTTAATTTCCTCTTGTTTATTTTCCGGCTTGTTCGAAATCAAAATTTTTATTCGATCGGTCTCAAAATTGGAATAATTGGCGTAGAGATAATATGTTCCGACGGCAATCTCTTTCGGAAACACATACGAGGTTTCGAATGTTCCGGCATCTCCGCTTAGAACTGTTTTGCCGGACAAAACCGCTGGTCCCGTAAAACGAATATTAACGGAAGCGCGGAATGGAAATTTTTCGCCTTTAATTCTTATCGAGTCGCCGGAAAATATTTCATTCTTATCGATTGAAAAAATCGGCTTTTGTAATTTTGGAATGGGGTCGTTTTTGTTTTCCGCGGAAAGATTTTGGCTATTTCCGGTATCTTTGTCTAATGGAATCTCAACGACGACCTCTTCTTCGGGCCTGCCGAACATAACCGATATGGCTCCGCGTATGGCCGAACCAAAGGAGGATAAAAATGCCTTGGTCGAATCTATCGCCTGGCCGAAAAAAGATTTCTTCGGCAACTGGCTGATATTTCCCTCCTGAATATTCCGATTTACCTCATCAAAAAATAAATTGATGATGCCCGCGCTGTATTGAACTGATTTGGTGGAAAGTCGGGACCAGTAATCAGACAGAACTTCTTTCGAATCAAAAATAATCGATTGTTTGGTAACAGTTATTAAATTTGTACTTGCTAATTGTTTAAATAATATGAACTCTCCATCTTCGTCCTTATTTAATGCGAACTTAAATCCTCCGCTTATTCTATAGTCGTTTGGTTGTGGCAAATTATATCCGCTCTGTATCCCAATCGTGTCTTTGCTGTAAAAATTGTTATTGGAGTAATTGGCCAATCCGTCAAAATATCCGCTTAGGTCACCGTTTAGTATCGGCTGCTTATTTCTTAATCTCCCGATTAGAAATTGATCCGGACTCGAAAGATTAAAACGGTCGCTGAAAAGTTCATATGGACTATCTCCCAGATGAGCGTCATTACGAGTGTGGTCCGGAACAGAAGCATCCTCTAAAAGATGCAAAACATGCCCCAAGGCAAATATCGCTTCTTCTTTTCTTCCTGACGCGTATAAACCTATCGCTTTCTGCCAGGTAAAATCGGTTTCGCTCGAAATGGCGCTGATTTTTTTCTGCTCTATCGAGGTCAAGACCGAAGCGATGGTCGCCGGAATCTTATAAACCAGATTATTCTGATTCGCGCTGTCATTCGCCCAATCTTTTGATTTTTGCCATTGCCCTATCGGCAAAAACGGATCGATGGCGCTGTCAAAAGTAATGCCGCGGTTATAGATCGGGTCGTAAAAATGATTCATAAACCGCGGCACGTCGTCTTCCCGCCGGGAACCGTCAATCAGGTAATTGATCAATTCGGCGTTTATTTTATTCTGTGGGAAATTAATATTGTAAAAATCAACGGCTTCCTTAGTAAGCGATGAATGTGTTCCGGGACCATAAGCAAAAACCGGCGCGACTCCGCAGATAAAAAATCCCAATAAAATTATCGGGATTAATACTTTTACAGATTTTCGATTTTCCATACTTGGGAATAAGAATTGTAGCCCATATCTATATATGCGATAATCGTGCCTCCCGCATCTTTACTAACAAATTTGGAATCGCTTTTGCTAGTAACATCCGATGGATATTCTTGGGCGTTTTGTAAAATCACAACAATTTTTGCCTTCTCTTCATCCGTTTTATTTTTCAATTCATCAAGTATTTCTCCGTTTCTGCCCCCATCTTCCCTCAAGACAAAATACTTGCTCGCCAACTCGACATCCCCTTTCTTTAACGCGTCAATAAACATTCCCAGGGTTTCTTCGGGGGTTTTCCCGCCATAAGTATCCGCTTTCATCGCGGCCTCATATTTACTCTGAACATTCAAATACTTCTGATAATTCGCCTGAAGCTCGCGATTCTGCCGGCCTACCTGACTGAAATAACTGCTCCATATTTCTAACCCGAAAAAAACAACTAAAATAATCGCGATGAGCGCGATGGAAAATTTCCACCTGTTTAGTGGCTTCATTATTTAATTGATGATTAAGCGACCTGTTCTAAAACAAAAAGACAAACTAAACGCGGAAAACGAAAAGCAAAAATCAATTTATGCCTCCTCACAAGGCACAAAATTATTATAGCAAACTCTTTTAAAAATTTTCTGTGGATAACTCCACAGGTGTCCCTTGACGGTTTTACTTTCCACTACAACAACCGGCACAACGACAACGAACGGTTTTCTTCCCTACCCGGTGCTTTACTGCTTTTTTCAAAATAGTTGTGAATTGAGATTTGGTCATTTTCTTGTCAAGCCCCAATGTTCTCTCAAAAATGCTTGATTTTGTTGACTTTATTAGTATTTTATCCCCAGATTCTTGACCCTGAAAGATTATTGAATTATACTTTAACTATCAATACGAAAAAGGACCCGAAAGGTGTTAGTGCCTTAGGGGCCTTTTTCTTTTTATTGTATATAGGTTTTTATATTTTCGAGATAATCAAATGTCTCTCCGCCAAATTCATCATATAGAGAGGAAGCAAATTCTTTGTTTGGAAAAAGTATTTTTCTAAATTTTTTCTTCAAGATAAGATAATTTACTAGTTTCTTATAATCGCCATCTCCAGAAACTAGAATAACTTGATCAAATTCAGGGTTGTCTACCATGTTTTTCATAACCTCAAAAACTAAATCTGCGTCAATATTCCCCTTCTTTCTTGATTTGGCCTTATTATGATGTTCCTTGAATACAAGAATAAAACCAGCCCTTTGTATCTCTTTATATAGTTCTTCATTCCTATCTTGGAGATTCCCAAGAAAATAATATGCTTCAGAAACTTTGTAGTTTTCTTTTAGATAGACTCTAATTTTAGTTAGATTAACCTCCCATGCAGTTCCACAACTACAATCTGAGAGTTTAATATTTTGTAACTCAATCCCTAATCTTTTTGCGCATTCATGACATTTAGTTGTGCCAAAAAACATGTTTTGCCCATCAACAAAAGCAAGGTTGGGTTTTTCCAAGACATCTTCTAACGCTGGCTTTACTTGAACATTCTTAGTTTTTTCGTCCATGGTTTTAAATACTATATCCCGAAAAACTAAAAGCGTCTAACATCTTGTTTTGTAATGAGGGAATAGGTGCGGATAACTCGGCGAATATGTCCACACAATCAATAATTTCCAGTTTTCCAAATTCTTCAAAAAATCGAAAATCTTGTTTTTGGGTCGAATTTAAGCCCAAATAGCTCCGGATTATTAAATTACAAGGGGGCTTGACAAGATAATGATATATATATTAACTTGGGACTATCCTCATAAAGCGCCTCCAGGTTTCCCCTTCCCCGCGCGTCGCCAACGCCGGCTGGAGTCGTCGAGGACATCGGAGGCTGGTCTACCTTGCACTATGCCAGCCCCAAACCACCTCCCGAGTGGGTTCTTACTCGGCTAGGGTGGTCCGCAACGTTAGGTCTGGGTCCCGAGGGCGGCGGGAAGATAACAAGCGTGGGATGTCTAGGTAGAACACCCCGCGCGAAAACTCTCTCCGACGAGTTTATGGTCGGGGTGGTCTTTGTAAGGTTTCGAGATCTCGGAGGCTCACATTTGTGGGCCTTTTCTCGTTTGATTGAAAAATCGTTACGGCGTTGCTAATATCTTAAAAACGCCTCCATAGCTCAATTGGCAGAGCAGCTCCCTCTTAAGGAGAAGGTTCTAGGTTCAAGACCTAGTGGAGGCACAATTCAAATGAAAATATATTTCGCCCATTCCGCCAATTCGGAGTTTGAAAAGAATTATCCTCTGCTTAAAAAGTCCTTCAGTAAAAAAATCAGCTTCGTTCTTCCCTATGATAAAAGAACTAAACCGATAAATTCCCGGCAAGAAATAAAAAACTGCGATCTCGTTTTCGCCGAGGTTTCCCGTCCCTCAACCGGACTGGGCATTGAACTCGGCTGGGCGGATGGTCTCGGAAAAAAAATAATCTGTTTCCACAAAAAAGGAAGCAAAATATCCCGCTCGCTAAAAATAATCTCAAAGACCATTATCGACTATAAAGACGCGAAAGATTTAGTCGCGAAAATCTCTGTTCTGAAAGAGATTAAAAATGCCGGAAATTAAAATTTCTTCTCCTGTCGCCCTCGTTACACCGCCGCGATTTCTCCCCAAGCTTAAAAAACTCGGCATCGATACCATCGCCGACCTCCTTTATCATTTTCCCGTCCGCTATGAGAACTGGAGCGATATCATTCCCATCCGTGATCTTCGGGTTGGCGAATCCGCCCCTATCCGCGGGACGATAAAAAAAATCGGCTTCCGTAAAAGCTGGGGTCGGTATCGGGTGATCATCGAGGCGACTATCGCTGACCAAAGCGGAGAAATCCGCGCCTTCTGGTTCAATCAGCCGTACGTCAGAAAAAATCTTCCCGAAGGCAAGGAGGCAGTTTTCTACGGCAAAATCCTCTCCGGCAAAAAAGGTATTTTTATCTCCAATCCGGCTTATGAAACAATAAAAGACGGGCAAGGGATTATCTCTTTTTCTCCGCGGAAAGAATTGCTGGCTATTTATCCGGAGACCAAAGGCCTGACCTCAAAAGGAATAAGATTTCTTGTCGAAAAAGCTATCAAAGCCGCCGGCGATATCCCCGAATTCATCCCGGAAGGAATTTTAACGGCAAACCGCCTGCCTGAAATAAATCGCTCGCTAAAAAACATACATTCCCCGGAAAACATTGCCGAAGCCGACACTGCGAGAAAACGTTTTGAATTCGAGGAATTATTTCTTCTCCAGTTAAACAATTTTTCCCGAAAAGCCGAACTGGCTTCGCTGAAATCCGCGGCCATACCTTATAAGCTGGATTTTATAAAACAAATCCTTTCTTCTCTTCCTTTTGACCTCACTCTTTCCCAGAAAAGATCTCTCCATGAAATACTTATTGACCTCGCCGAAGGCCGACCGATGAACCGCCTGCTCCAAGGAGATGTTGGTTCCGGAAAAACCATTATCGCCGCCATCGCCGCTCTGGCCGCGGCCAGAGCCGGCTGTCAAACCGCCATTATGGCGCCGACTGAAATTCTCGCGAACCAGCACTATGAGACCTTCAAAAAATTCTTCGGCAAAAGCGGCTATTCTTTCTGCCTTATTACCGCGAAATCGAGCTTTGCTTATTACAACGACGGCTTGGAATCAGAAATAAAAAAAGACGCTCTGCTGAAAGAAATCGGAGGCGGAAAAATAGAAATCGTAATCGGCACTCACGCCCTTATCGCCAAAAGGAAGAATAGCGTCGGCCTGCCTTTCAAAAAACTCGGCCTTATTATCGTGGATGAGCAGCACCGTTTCGGCGTCCGACAGCGCGCCGAACTTATGCGCCAATCCGCTCTGGCGCCTCATTTCTTAAGTATGTCCGCCACGCCGATTCCCCGCACTCTCGCCATTACTGTTTTCGGCGACTTGGATTTATCTTTAATCGACGAATTGCCTCCGGGCCGGAAACCGATTATCACCAAAATCGTCTCCCCGGAAAACCGCGCCAACGCCTACGCCTTCATCCGCGGCCAAGCGCGCAAAGGCCGGCAGGTTTTTGTCATCTGCCCGCGCATCGAACCAACGCCGATTAACGCGGATAATACGCGGATTAACGCGGAAAATTCCGCGGCGTGGGAAGTTAAAACCGTCAAGGAAGAATTCGGAAAGCTTTCCCGGGAAATTTTTCCCGACCTGCGGGTAGCTATGCTTCACGGAAAGATGAAACCGGAAGAAAAAAGAAAAATAATGGCGGACTTCAAAATCGGGAAAACCGACATCCTCGTTTCCACTTCGGTTATCGAAGTCGGCATTGACGTGCCGAACGCGAACATCATGATTATTGAAGGCGCGGAGCGTTTCGGCCTGGCCCAGCTCTATCAGTTCCGCGGCCGCGTCGGACGCGGCGGACATCAGTCCTTCTGCCTGCTTTTCACCGACTCTTCCTCGGAAGAAACCCTGAAACGCCTCGACGCGCTTCTCGAGGCGAAAAACGGTTTCGAGCTGGCGGAAAAGGATTTGTCCCTCCGCGGCCCGGGAGAATTCCTGGGCACCGAACAGACCGGCTTCCCCGATATCATTATGTCCGCCTTGAAAAATCGCGACCTCGTCAAAAAAAGCCGCGAGGCCGCCGAAGAAATATTAAAAATTGACCCGCGACTGCGGTTATATCCAAAACTGAAAGAAAAACTTTCGGCGTTCTCCAAAGAAACGCATCTGGAATAGAATAACCGGAATCCTAATTTCGCCAAGCGCATTTATAGAGGCGGTTTTCCCTGATATTCCTAATGTTTGATAAAACTTCTAAAATTTGTTAGGATTTTATTAAGTTCCTTGCAATTAGACTTACCGGGGAGGGGGTTATGAGTTGCCTAGTTTTGTATTTCGTGACTCCTACGGGTTTCTCCACACCCGTAGCTTACCACTCGCCCCCCCCACTCGCCTGGGGGATCTCTTTGGCCCCCACGATTGGGGGATTCCGCCCCCGCATCATCGCCTTTACGACGCGGAAGCGGAAGAAACCGCGTCACGGGTGCGGGTATATGACCCGCAACGCGAACGGTGGTACAACCACCGCCGCCGGTAGGTAAATCCCGCTACGCCCTCCAGGGGTCGTCTGCATCATGGACGACCCCTCACTCTTTTTTAATCTAATTTTAAAACATCGTCAGTAAATAATTTCTAAAAATGAAGTTGTCCTCAACTTAATCTTTTGCTATATTTCCTCCGAGGCCCCATCGTCTAGCGGTTAGGACATCAGGTTTTCATCCTGAAAACCGGGGTTCGACTCCCCGTGGGGCTGCAAATGCAGGCATACTCCGCTCAAATAAAAACGCTACTCAACCCTTCTGTCCGCTCTTTTCCCTTTCTTCATCTCCACCTTCTTTTTCTTGCCACATTTTTGACGCTTTTTATAATCGGCTATCGCCGCCTGAATTGCCTCCTCCGCTAAAACCGAACAATGCATTTTAATCGGCGGCAAGCCGTCTAAAGCGTCTGCCACTACTTTATTCGTGATCTTGAGAACTTCATTGATCGACTTCCCTTTTATCAATTCTGTTGCCATGCTCGAAGTCGCCACCGCCGCTCCGCAACCAAAAGTCTGAAACTTGGCGTCGATTATTTTGTCGTCTTTTATTCTCAAATACATTTTCATAATATCCCCGCAGACCGG
>CAYGEM010000016.1:0-10471 GCA_964348915.1 uncultured Candidatus Saccharibacteria bacterium
AAAACGCCTCGTATTTCGCGGGGCGTTTTTTGGTCCAAATTTAGATAATGTTATCATATAAATATGTTAATTGATGATGTAAAAATTAAAGTAAAGGCCGGTCGGGGCGGTAATGGCGCGGTGGCGTTCAGTAACATAAAGATGACTCTTGGTCCGACAGGCGCCAGCGGCGGCAACGGCGGCAGTATTTATTTTGAAGGCGTGTCGGATTTGGGCGCGCTTGGGCAATTTCGTTATAAAAAAGAATTAGCGGCGCGAGACGGAGAAAGGGGAAAACATCAGTTTAACGACGGGGCAAATGGCGGTGATTTAATTTTAAAGGTGCCCATTGGCACGGTGGTGCATAATTTATCGACCGCCAAAGACGATGAGATTATTTCTATCGGCCAACGTCTTTTGGCGGTTAAGGGCGGGCGGGGCGGAAAAGGTAATTTTAAATTTCGTTCATCGGTTAATACGAGTCCCACGGAATTTCAAGAGGGTCTGCCGGGGGAGGAATACGAATTAAGATTGGAGCTTAAATTAATCGCCGATGTCGGTTTTATCGGCTTGCCGAATGTCGGCAAATCGAGCTTGCTGAATCAACTAACCAATGCCAAAAGCAAAGTGGCCAATTATCCTTTCACGACTCTTGAGCCGAACCTCGGCGTTTATTACGAATTAATTTTAGCCGATATTCCCGGACTCATTGAAGGAGCATCAGGCGGCAAGGGGCTGGGCATTAAATTTTTGCGCCATATTGAACGCACTAAAATCCTTTTCCATTTTATTTCCGCGGAATCGCCCGACCCGAAAAAGGATTATCAAATCATCAGAAATGAACTTGGCGCGTATAATAAAGAATTGCTGGACAAGCCCGAATACATTTTTTTAAGCAAGGCCGACCTGCTGGATAAAGATGAAATTGATAAAAAGTTAGGTGAATTAAAAGCCGTCGGCAAGGAAGCGATGGCAATTTCGGTGATAGACGACGCCAGTATCAGCCGCGTTGAAGAAATATTGCGAGAGATTATCAAGCAAAAATATTAGAGAGGGATAGGATGAGGGAACGACAACCTCTGCTTTTACTGGCAAAATCGCGACAAATGATTTTCTCGCCGAATAATGAAGTTTTTGATAAGATTGGAATATGAAACTGTCCTTGCCGCAAGCCGATCCGCTGGGTATTTTGAGTTCTACCAAACCCATTGTTGAGAAGGCTAGATTTGTTTCTATCAATAGGGAGAAATTAGAGGAGGCCGGCGTCCGGATATTGGATAAATTCGGGGAAGGTTTGGATATCGAGGAATTGGGATTCAGGGTGACCGGAACCGAAGAGAAAGTTGCTCAACTTTCCTTTATAGAAAATGTCCTTAATTTTTGTTTTTGGCCGGACAAAAACAAACCGAAGTGGGCCGTGGAGTGGCCGAAAAACGGCGCCGCTTCAGGAGGGTGGTACGGATTGGCCGCCTGTTTTGAGAGAGGGCTTGCAGAAGGAGCGTCAATCTTGGATGCCGGTTATCTGGCCTCGATAAGCCCGGATGATGTTCGGCATTTTTTAAGAGGTACCGGTGATATTGAGATTCCTTTATTCCGGGAAAGAGTTGAAAACTTGCGCGAGGCCGGGAAAGTGTTGGCGGAAAAGTTCGGTGGTCAATTTATCAACGCCGTTGAATCATCGGATTACGATGCGGTAAAAATCGCCGAGTTGGTGATAGAAAATTTCCCTTCCTTTAGAGATATATCGCGTTTGGACGGCCAAGGAATTAAATTCTTTAAGAGAGCCCAAATCTGTCCGAAAGATTTGTCCTATGTCCTCGCGGCGCATGGTAAAAAAATTAAAAACTTGGACCGGCTGACCGCATATGCCGATTATAAGCTTCCGCAGATGTTGAGGATGTTCGGAATTCTGGAATACGAGGATACCCTTTCCGATAAAGTGGATAATTTGATAGAATTGCCGCATGATAGCCGGGAGGAAATCGAAATCCGCAGCGCGAGCATCTGGACGGTTGAACTTCTTCGCCGGCATCTGCGGACTTTGTCAGCGGGAGAAATAGACAACACTCTTTGGTTGATAAGTCAGGGAGTTCAGGGAGTGGCCAAACCATACCACCGGACGAGGACGATTTATTATTAGCCAACTTTTGAGGAAAGCGTTTTTAGTTGCAGGGGAAAATTAAAACAATGAACGAGAAAACAAAAACAGCTGAATTCGTCTCTCCAAAGCATCCGGACAAAATATGCGACCGAATCGCGGACGCGATTTTGGATGCGTATCTATCCGGCGACCCGAAAAGCCGCGTCGCTGTCGAGGTGATGGCCGGGCACGGCCAAATTTCCGTCTCTGGTGAAGTGACGAGTCAGGCAGACGCGGATATAGAAAAAATTGCCCGGAGTATTGCCGGCGGAAATCACGAAGTTCATAGCTATTTGGCCAAACAGAGCGCGTTCATCGCTAAAGGCGTGGATTCGGGCGGCGCCGGCGACCAGGGCATTATGATCGGTTACGCGACAGCCGAAACAGACAATTTTATGCCGCTCGAATACGAACTGGCGCGTAAATTATGCCGAGGGATATATGAAAAATATCCGTTTGACGGCAAGACGCAGGTTACCGTCGAGGGAGATAAAACGCGTACGGTTGTCGCGAGTTTTCAGAACACGAAAGCAGCCGAGCTGGAAGAACTGACGCGCGAACTTATCAAGGCCGATGAATATTTAATCAATCCGGCGGGTGACTGGACCTTGGGCGGATTTGACGCCGATTCCGGCTTGTCCGGACGAAAAATCGTCATTGATAATTACGGGCCGGAGATAGGCGTCGGCGGCGGTTCGTTTTCCGGCAAGGATTATACGAAGGTGGACAGATCCGGCGCTTATATGGCGAGGCGTATTGCTGTGGATTATCTGCGAAACAATCCGGCCGTCAATATCAGTCGGGTAAAACTTGCCTATGCTATCGGAAAGGCCGAACCGGTGATGGCGGTTGTCGAATTGGACGGTAGGGAAGAGAAAGTCGAAGGATATAACCTTACCCCGGACGGAATTTATAAATTCCTCGGCCTCGATAAAGTGCGCTTCAGCGAAACGGCCGAATGGGGTCATTTCGGCCGCGGCTTCAGCTGGGGGTAGGAAGAATTTTCTATGCTAACCATTGATTCGTTGGTTAACATATGTTAACCTTTGAAGAATACTAAATATGAATAGCAAAGATTTTTTGACGGTCGCCGAATTAGCGCGAATGCTCGGCGTTAGCAGAGTGGCTATTTTCAAGAAAATAAAGAAAGGAGTGATTAAGGCGCAAAAAATAGGCCGGAATTTTGCCATCCGCAGAAAAGATATAGGAGATATATTAGGTAATGAATTGAAAGATAGGGACAAAAGGGAAATAGACAAGGCGATTGAGAGAACCGTCAAGCAATATGGCGAAACCTTGAGAATGCTTGGCGAAGAGTAAAGATGATAAGGCGATTAAGTTTGGCGGAGATAGAATACATCGCTTTTACGCTGGCGCGGGCCAAGCTGTCTTATAGCGAGCCGATTCCCGATTTTGCCACTCGTTATCCGAATATTTTGGAGAGCTGTATTTTTACTCCCTTTTGCACTTTTGGGAAGAAGAACGTTTATCGAGGATTAATAGGAAAAGCCGCCATCTTATTTTATTTGATGATAAAAAATCATCCTTTCCAAAATGGTAATAAGAGGATAGCTATGACTACTTTGATGGTTTTTTTGCACAAAAATAACAGATGGCTGAAAGTTGATACCAAGGAATTATACAATTTTACTGTCTGGGTCGCGGCCAGCAATCCGAAAGTAAGAGAAGAAACGGTTCAGGCCATAATTAAATTTTTAAAGACCTATATTGTCGCATCCGGATAAGGGAGTTAAAATGAAATTATGAAACTGAAAACCAAGCAAAATTTGCTGAAGTTGGCGGTGGCGATAACCGTTTCCGAGCTTGCCGGAGTTATCGGCTCTTTGTTCACCGTTCCGGCGATTTCTTCCTGGTATAGCTTTTTGCCTAAGCCGGCTTTCACTCCTCCATCCTGGGTTTTTGGTCCGGTCTGGACAATCCTTTTTGCCCTGATGGGCGTGGCTGCGTTTCTGGTCTGGTCGGTTTACGATAAAGCCGGCGAACGAGCGCAAAAAAGAGAAATCAAAATCGCTCTGGCTCTTTTCTTTAGTCAGCTTGCGCTAAACATCCTTTGGTCAATCATCTTTTTCGGAATGCGCAATCCGGGAGCGGCCTTTATTGAAATTATTTTTCTTTGGTTTGCCATTCTTACCACCATCATTGTCTTTGCCAGAATTTCCAAACCGGCCGCGATTTTGCTTTTGCCCTACATTCTTTGGGTCAGTTTCGCCGCGTTCCTTAACTATTCCATCTGGAAAATTCCAGCCAATACTCCGGAGCCGGTTTATTGCGCCCAGGATGTTATGGTTTGTCCGGACGGCTCCTACGTGGGTCGGGTGGCACCGGATTGTAGATTCGCGCCTTGCTCTTCCGATATTTATGAAATTCAGGGTATGAAGGTGGAAATTTTGAAAGAAGGAGCGGGCGAGGCGGTCAAAAACGGAGACGCAGTGAGCGTTCATTACACCGGAACTTTGGAGAACGGAGAGAAATTCGATTCGAGTTTGGACCGCGGCGTTCCTTTCTCTTTTGTCTTGGGCGAGGGGCGGGTTATCAAGGGCTGGGAGTTGGGTGTTCTCGGGATGAAAAAGGGCGAGAAAAGGAGATTGACCATTCCTTACGAGCTTGCTTACGGGGAAAACGGAATGCCGGGCGTCATTCCTCCGAAAGCCATTCTCATTTTTGACGTCGAATTGTTGCAAATTAATCAATGAAGCTTAACAAATCTTCCATCGGTTTTCTGCAGGCCGTAGGCGTATTTCTTTATTGCGCGCTTATAAGCGGAATTTTCCGGATTTCAAACAAGTTTCTTGGGGCTCCGCCGGAATTTTTAGGCACGGCCCTGATGCTCGTCATTTTTGTTTTCTCCGCGGCAATTACCGGCTCGATTGTCTTCGGCTATCCGGCTTACCTGGTTTTAAATCGCCGGGTTAAAGAGGCCTTGTTTATTCTGGCCCACACCCTGATTTATTTGTCGGCTTTCATTATTGCAACGGGGATCGTCTTATATCTCTGGAAATAATCCAGACGTTTTGGGATCGTCGGATACCGGATAAAAAATGTTATACTTATTGAATGGAAAAAATTATTGTCGGTCAGTTCGCCGTTCTTCTTGTCGGAACGCTTTTTGCCTGGTTTAATTTCGGCAAAGAATTCGTGGCTTGGAGAAAAAAGGTCTGTCCGGCCGGCTGCGGAAGTTGTGTCAATCCTCTCCTGTCGCCTTGTCTTTACGGCGCGATATTCTTCACCGCGGCCTTGGTTTTGAGCTGGCTAATTTTAACCGGAAAATAATCGTTGAATTATTAATGAATTCGGACACAAAAAAAGTTTTGATGATTGTCGCCGGACGGGATTTCCGCGACGAGGAATGCTTTGTGCCGAAAAAGATTTTGGAGGACGGAGGAGTCGAGGTAAAAATCGCTTCGGATAAAAAAGATGAAGCTATCGGCGCCGAGGGCGGAGAAATAGCGGTTGATTTATCTCTAAATGAAGCCGATGTTTCGGATTTCGACGCGATAATTTTTATCGGCGGCCCGGGCGCGCTGAAGCACCTCGATAATGAGGATTCTTATTGTTTGGCGCGGGAAGCGGTTAAAAAAGGGAAAATCATCGCGGCTATCTGTGTCGCGCCGGCGATCTTAGCCAAGGCAGGCGTTCTTTCCGGAAGAAAAGCGACAATCTGGACAAGTCCGACTCATCGCGAATTGGTGAAAATTTTGACGGAAAACGGCGCGCGCTATGTCGATGAAAATGTCGTCGTCGACGGCAAGATGATTACGGCCAACGGGCCTTCGGCGGCCGGGAAATTTGGAGAAGAAGTATTGAGGGCCGTTCAGTTATAGTATAATTAGAGGAATGATTTTTCTTACCTCCGCCGGTATTTTTGATGTCAAAGACGATGTCTGGCAGTTTTTCCCGAAGCCGTTGAGCAAGCTTAGAGTCGCTCACATTATCACCGCCGCCAAACCGGAAAAAGATATTTCTTATCTGGAGAATGAGAGGAGAGAACTGCTCGCCGCCGGATTTTTAGTGGAAGACGTAGATATCGAAGGTAAAAAGGAAAACGAATTAAAAAAGATTTTGACCGATAAGGATATTATTTATGTTCAAGGCGGTAACACTTTCTATCTGTTGAAATGCATAAAAGAAAGCGGTTTTGAGAAAGTTGCCAGGGAAATGCTTGAGCGAGGAGCGATTTATATCGGCGTAAGCGCCGGCAGCTATGTGGCTTGCCCGACCATAGAAATGGCCGAATGGAAACACCAAGATAAAAATTTCGTTGGCCTTATCGATTTAACCGCCATGAATCTTGTTCCTTTTTTGGTGGTGGCGCATTACCGACCCGAATATCGCGAATTGATTAAGCGAGGCATGGAAGAAGCGAAATACCCCGTTCGAATACTTACCGACGATCAGGCGATTCTGGTTAAAGATGGCGAGATAAGATTACTCGGTGGGGAGGAAATAAAGATATGAAAATTAAAAAAGGAACGATAAGACAGCTTCAGGAATATGTGCGGGAGAAAACCGAGGAAAGGGGTTTTGGCGAAGACACTCTTTCCGTGAAACTGCTTTTGTTAAGCGAGGAGGTCGGTGAACTTATTCATGCCAGCCGGCAACATCTCGGCATGAATTTCAGGGACAAAATTAAAGATACTGTTATTGGCGAAGAGCTTTCGGATATTCTTCATATGATTTTCTCGATCGCGAATAAATTGGGAATTGATATGGAAAAAGAACTTATCAAAAAAGAAGACGAAAATGACAGAAGAGTTTATAAGAAAACGAAAGATAGGATAAAATAAAAATATGGAAACTACGGATAAAATTATTGTTATCTCTGGCGGAAGCGAAGGACTGGGTCGGGCGATGGCCGAAGAATTTTCGCGTGATAATCGAGTGATTATTCTCTCAAACGAAGAAGAGAAATTGAAACAAGCCGCCAAAGAAATCGGCTGCGACTATGAATTTTGCGATGTGACGGACTATGGATTATGCGAAAAGGCGATAAAGTCAGTTATCGCGAAATATGGCCGGATAGATTGTTTAATCAACAATGCTGGAATTTATATCCGCGGGCCTTTGGAGGAAAACGACCCGCAGAGAATAAAAAAAGTGATTGAAGTGAACACTCTCGGGACGATTTTCCTTTCCCGGGCAGCCATTCCTTATATGAAAGAGGAAGAGAAAGGAATGATTATAAATATCGTTTCCCAATCTGGACTTTACGCGGACAAAAATAAATCCGTATATCGGGCCTCCAAGTGGGCGATCACCGGACTTACTAAGTGCTTGTCGCTTGATCTTGCGCCATACGGCATTAAGGTTTGTGGAATCTATCCTGGAACAATGATGAAAACAAAGTTTTTCGAGAAAGCGGGGATAAAAGAGGATTTTTCCGATGCCCTTGATCCTAAAGAAGTAGCGAAGTTGGTAAAATTAATCGCGGAGACAGACGGAGATGTATTTATTCCTGAATTGGGAATCGAAACGCTAAAAGGATACGAATAAATTGGGCTATCGTGTTTTGTCTCCAAGTGCCCAGGGAGGGAGTCGAACCCTCATGAGTTTCCTCACACGATTTTGAATCGTGCGCGTCTGCCATTCCGCCACCCGGGCAGGTCATTTACTAAATGATTGAAATTGAAAATACCATAATTAAAGGGTAAAATCAATTGAAATGACGCGGATTATCGCCGTTTGCAACCAGAAAGGCGGAGTGGGAAAAACCACCACGGCGGTGAATTTGGGCGCCTATCTCGCCTTGGCCGGGAAGAAAGTTCTTCTGGTGGATTTCGACCCGCAGGCGAACGCCTCTTCGGCTTTGGGGCATGACAAGTCCGCGTCAAGCCCAACCATTTATCACGGTCTTCTGGGGCAGATCGACCCTTACAGCGTGATTAAAAATTCGCCGCTTCATAATTATCATTTTGTTCCGGCGGACCAGAATTTATCCGGCGCGCTCGTTGAATTGGTCAATCTTCCGGAACGGGAATTTTATCTTCGTAAATTTATCGAAAAAATCCAGCCGAGCTATGATTACATTTTCATTGATTTGCCGCCGAGCATAAGCTTGATTAGCGTGAACGGCTTGATCGCGGCCAAGGAAGTGATTATTCCGGTGCAGGCCGAATATTACAGTTTGGAAGGGTTAAGCCAGCTTCTTTCGACCATCGAATTGGTGAATAATAATTTGAGGCACAATCTTACGGTTGCCGGCGCGCTTCTCACCATGCATAATCATTGGGAGCAGCTTTCGGAAGAGGTGGCGAAAAATCTGCGGGAAAAATTCCCTTATTTTGTTTACAAAACCGAGATACCGCGTTCGGTTTATCTCGCCGAGGCGCCCAGTTTCGGCAAACCGATCGCCCTCTATGCTCCTTATTCGGACGGCGCTGTTGCTTACGGCCGATTGGCCGAGGAGGTGATAAATCAGGAAAATAATTCTAATATTTAGATATGCTTGGAAAAGGATTAGAATCGCTGATACCGCAGAAAGATCAGTCGGGCTCGCAGGCCGATATTTCAGGTGGTTCCGGGACGCCTGGAATAAACATCCAGCCGCTGGTCCAGCCGGACAATTCTTCGCCGGCGCCGATACCAGCGTCAGCGCCGGCGTTCCCCGCGCCTTCAGGAAAACCTTTCATCATTGATTTTAAGGGCTTGCCGGAATCGCCTCTGGGAGAAGGGCATAACAAGGGAATGGAAATTTCTGCCGAGCCGGAAGAGAGGGAGATAATCGTGAAAGATGAACCAAAAAAATCAGGGGCGGTTTTTCAGATCGAAGTCGAAAAAATTATTCCCAATCCGCATCAGCCGCGCCGGTATTTCGATGAAGAATCTTTGAAAGAACTCGCCAACTCCATCCGCGAGTTCGGCATCATCCAGCCGATCGTGCTTTCCAAAATTTACCGGGAAACCGACCAGGGGACCGAGGTTTATTATCAGCTTATCGCCGGCGAGCGGCGGCTTCTGGCCGCCAAGATGGTCGGACTCCGTACCGTGCCGGCTATTATCAAAATAATTTCCAACGAGAGAGAGAAGCTGGAAATCGCTATCGTCGAGAATTTGCAGAGAGCGGACTTAAATCCCATCGAAACCGCCCGCGCTTACAGCCGCCTGCAGGATGAATTCGGACTTACCCAGCGGGAAATAGCGAATCGCATCGCGAAGAGCCGTGAAACCGTTTCCAACACTTTGCGCCTGCTTAATCTGCCTTCGGAAATGCAGTCCGCTCTTGAAGAGAGGAAAATCAACGAGAGTCAGGCGCGTTTGCTTCTCACAATCGACGACATCGCTAAACAGCAGGAATTATTCCAGTCGTTATTAAAGGGAGGAGGAACTGTGCGGGAACTCCGCGACAAAATCAAAAATCAAGAGAAAGAAGAGCCGAAACCGATTAATCCCGAGATTCACGAAATGAAAAACCGCCTGGAGGAATTCTTGGGCACCAAAGTGGACATTAAAAGCGAAGGAAACAAAGGCAAAGTGCTGATAGATTTTTATTCGATGGAAGAACTGGCCGGACTGGTGGACAAGTTGGAGAAGGGGAAAGCCGATCGCTAACCAACGACTTACAACTTACAACTTACCACTCACAACATTTAGCCGTCAGTTGTTAGTTGTAAGTTGATTCTGTTCCGGCTTCTTCCAGCTCGCGTATTTGCATTCGGGATAACGGCTGCAGCCGTAGAAAAATCTGCCTTTTCTAGTTCTTTTACGGACGATCAGACCCTCTTTGCATTCAAGGCATTTTAATTCTTCTCCCTGTTCGTTCTTCAAAGCCGCGTCGCCGATTAATTTTTTGGCGTTTTTACATTCCGGAAAACCAGAGCAGGAGAGGAATTTTCCGAAACGGCCGAATTTCACCACCATCGGCCGGCCGCATTTTTCGCAGACCTCGCTGGTTTTTTCTTCGGGCTGTTGTTTTTCCACTTCGGCGTACTTGGTTTCCAAGTCGGCGGCGAAAGGAACATAAAAATCCCCAATGGTTTTATGCCAATTTTCCTTGCCCTCGGCGATAGAGTCGAGTTTTTCTTCCATCTCCGCGGTGAATTTGATGTTAATTATTTTCGGGAAATGCTCGACGAGCATATTGTTGACCAACGCGCCGATTTCGGTCGGTTGGAAGCGCCGCGCCTCGTTTTTTTCGACATAATTTCTGTCCTGAATGACGGAGATGGTCGGGGCGTAGGTCGAGGGCCGGCCAATGCCGAATTCCTCGAGCGTCTTGATCAAGCTCGCTTCGTTATAGCGGGCCGGCGGTTCGGTCTGATGCTTACCCTTTTCCGCCTTTATCAACTTAAGTTCTTCGTTGTTTTCAAAGGGAGGCAATTCGTTTTCCTCGAATTT
>CAYGEM010000017.1:0-6051 GCA_964348915.1 uncultured Candidatus Saccharibacteria bacterium
GAAAAGTTTGGTTTTCCGACAAGCAGGCAAAACAAATAGCGCTGTTGAGAAAAATCTTGAAGGTTCCGGGCAAACACAATGTTTCGAACGCCCTGTCCGCCTGGGTCGCGGCGAAGAACCTGGGCGTGCCGGAGAAAAAAATCATTGCCGGCCTCTCCAAATTCCCGGGCATCTGGCGTCGTTTGGAATATCGCGCTAGAAATTCTTCCGGGACCATCATCTATGACGACTACGCCCATCATCCGACGGAAATCCGCGCTTCGCTTCAGGGACTGCGTGAAAAATATCCGGATAAGTTTTTAATTTGTGTTTTTCAGCCGCACCAAGCCAAACGCCTGAAAGAACTTTTCCCTGATTTTGTCAGGGCTTTCGACACTGCCGATTCTCTTATTCTCCTTGATGTCTATCGAGTGGTCGGTCGTGATGATGCGTCTGCCCGACGTAGCTTTAACGAAATCGGGTCGCAAAACGCTGGTGCCGAGCGAAGTCGAGGCACGCGTGCCGAGCAGAGTCGAGGCATTAATTCTGCCGACCTATTCTTCGCCATATCCGATTTCGGTCGGCCTAAATTCATCAATTATGTTTCCAACTCTCGATTGATATCATCGGTCATAAAGCAACAGCTTAAAGCCGCCGGAGTGCCGGCAAAAAAAACCGTGGTCGTAATGATGGGCGCCGGAGACATTGTCGATTACACTCCCCTTCTGTTAAAGTAAGGCGATATTTTTTATGTTTTCTCTCACACCGGAAAAATTCAAAGAGACGAACGGCTATGTCATCGACGGCGTTTGGTATCCGCGGGTAACGAGTATCATCGGCATCAAATCCAAGCCGGCCCTGTATTATTTTTACGCCGAGATGAAGAACTTCAAACAAGGAGAGGATGTCAAGAAACAATCAGCCGAAGAAGGCACTCTATTGCATGAAACCGTGGAGAGCATTCTTTTGGGAAAAGAAACCGAGATTGATTCATCCATCCGGCCGGCAGTGGAGGCGTTTATAAAATTTAAGGACGAAAAAAATATTCAAGCCGACGCGGAATGGATGGAGCGGCGCGTGGTTAATTATGACGAGCGTTACGCCGGCACCATCGACGCCTTGGCCTTGATTGACGGCAAATTCGGCGTGCTTGACATCAAAACCTCGCAGGCGATTTACCGCGATTACAATCTGCAGACATCGGCCTATATGGAGCCCTTGCAAAGGCAATTAAACAAGCTTTCCACCCGCTGGATTATCCGCATCGACCAGAATCAGAAATGTCTGAAGTGCAGGGCAATTCTCCGGACTAAAGGCGGCCGGGAAAAAATCAAAACCGGCAACGGCTCGGCTTCCTGCAGTCACGAATGGGGGCCGGTGCAAGGCGAAGTGGAACTCAAAGAATTCCCCTATTACGAAGACGATTATTCGGCATTCCTCGGCGCCAAAAAATTATGGGAATGGGAAAACGACTGGCTGTTAAAACAGGTGGGTTATTTTTGATTAATCCATTTTTTTAAAAATTAAACCCTTCAGGAAAGGGGTGCGCGGAAGCGACTTTGTCAATTTACCCCCCCCAAGAAAAAACCTCACGTCTTTCAACGATCGTACCAAGAAGTGAGTTTCTATCACCCACCCAAGTCCCAGTTATCCCCTATTCTGTTCGATAATAATTTCCGCTCTATTCTCGTTTTTGCCGAAAGTATAGCCAAGGCCGAAACCGAGAAGCAAAGATAAGGCAATGATAATGCTTGAAATGGCGAACTCTTTTTTGCTTGACCCCGGCATATTCCTATATTAACATTATTTTGTTATGGCACATACAAAAGCAGGCGGCTCTACAAAGCTGGGCCGCGATTCAGCCGCGAAACGACTGGGCATTAAAAGAAACCACGGACAATACGTCAAAGCCGGAGAAATTTTGGTGCGCCAGCGAGGCCGACACTACGTCCCTGGACAGAATGTCGGTCGCGGCGGAGATGACACGCTTTTTTCTCTGAAAAACGGCACGGTCAAATTCAGCTCCAAGCGTAAAATAAAATTCGATTCTACTCCGCGTCAGATTAAGGTTGTCGCGGTTGTACTAAAATAGTTATTTCTCCTTTGATTCCCCAGCCGAAAGAAATAACGAGCTTGGTCTCGCCGATTTTTTTAATGGGATGTTTCAATTCCACCTCCGCGTTCGGATACCCCTTTTCCGCAAGTCCTTTTTCGATTTCCTCGGTGTTTAACGAATCGTATATCTCCCCTTTTGGCCCGGTTTTGAGATAGAAAACCAAAGGTTCTTTACGGAGCCGCGCCAGATTGACTTCGGCTTCTTCCTGAACCTTTAGCTGGCTTGATTTTTTAAATTCGAGCCGGCTCAACGCTTCTTTATTCGCGATTTCCGCTTTGCGGCGCGGCAAGAGAAAGTTGCGGGCATAGCCATCCGGAACATTTTTAATTTCTCCCTGTCGGCCCACGCCGCGAATATCTTCAAGAAGGATTATTTTCATTATTTTTTTATTTCTTCTTTTATCAATTCGATGGCTTTATCAAGCTGCGGGTCAAGTTTGTTCTTGAGGTCGTCTTCGGTCAGTTTCACTTCAAAATCGGGTTTCAATCCGTTGCCCTGGATAATCGTGCCTTTCGGCGTTACCCATTCGGCAAAAGTGATTTTCATGCTCGAGCCGTCTTTTAAGGGTTCGAGTTGCTGAACCGTGCCTTTGCCGAAAGACGTTTCGCCGACGAGTTTTATGCCGCGGCCATCGCGGAGCGCGCCAGCCAAGATTTCGGAGGCGGATGCCGAACCTTTATTGATGATGACGACCATCGGCAGGTCCTTGAACGCGCCGCTGCCGCTGGTTTTCAAAACCTCATTTTCCCCGGTCGCCATTTTTTCGGTAACCACCGGCGACCCTCTTTTAAGGAACCAACCAGCGGCGTTCGTCGCCACGTCGAGATAGCCGCCCGGATTGTTGCGGAGGTCGAGTACGATGGCTTCAGCTTTGTCCATGTATATTTTTACCAAAGCTTCGTATAAGGCCGAGGGCGTATTCTGGTTGAAATTATAAAGAGTGAGGAGCGCGATTTTATTTTCGTCGATTTTGATGTCTACGGTCGGGACGTTGATTATCTCCCGAATTATTTCAAATTCCCGCGGTTTGTCGAAACCTTCGCGGTCCACGAGAAGTTTTACGGCCGTACCCGGTTCGCCCCGGATGAGTTTGACGGCATCGTTGACAGTTATTCCGGACAAATCGGTTTTATCCACCCGCAGAATTATATCAGCCGGCTTTAAGCCGATTCGCTCGGCTGGGGTATTTTTCAGGGGCGATACGATGATAATCTGGTGGTCTTTTTCATTCAGTTCCGCGCCGATGCCGCCGAAAGCGCCACCAATGTCGTCGTTAAATTTTTTGGTTTCTTCCGGGTCAAAGAAATTGGTGTTCGGGTCGCCGGCGCTGTCCACCATGCCTTTGATGGCGCCATAGACCATTTGCTGGTCGTTGAAATCTTTTCCGTGAATATGGGTGCTTTTCAGCTTGTCCCAGGCCTGCCAGAAAAGCCCGAAGTCCGCTTTTACCTCCTCATTGGGGTTGATGTCGGCGATACCCCGGATTTCGATGGTTCTGGTCTCTTTGAATCCTTTGGCGTAGCCGAAACGGTAAACGTAGAAAATGCTCGCGGAAACCGCGGCGAGCGAAACGAGAATAACCGCGACGACGGCAAGTTTTTTTATAATTTTTACGATTGGCCGGCTGAATTTCATAATAGCTATTTTATCTCCTATCGTTTTCGAAGTCCACACTCTTTTTTTCATCGCTTTAACATTCTATAATATTAATGATAAAATGGCGCTTGAAAAGGGAAAAATCGGCGATTATCTGAAGCTTATAGAAGAACGGGCCAAGAAATCGCGCGTTTATTCCAAGCATCAGCTGATCGGCCTGCTTCTCGCGGAAATGCTTGAGGACGACGCGCACAAGTCGTTTTATATGCGTCTCGCGATGACGGCGGATGAAAGCGAACTGTTTTTTGTCGCCAAAGATATTGCCGAAAACAAAAATATCAGTAATAAAGGGGCGTATTTTATGACGGTTTGGCATGAGCGAAACAAAAATATTAAGCGTAAAAAATAGAGAGGAGTTGGCGCTTCTTCGGAAAAAGACGCCGGTTTTTGATTTTGCCAAAATAGACAAAAAAGAAATCGCCGAAATAATCAAAAAAATGCGGCAGGCGATGACAGAGCATAACGGCGTCGGACTAGCGGCTAATCAGCTCGGCCTTCCCTGGCGGATGTTTATCGCGAGAGACGAAAATAAATTTTACGTAATTTTTAATCCGAAAATAATTAAAAAATCGAGAGAGGTCGCGAAACTCGAGGAGGGGTGCTTGAGCGTGCCGGGTGAAGAGCGGCTGGTGCCGCGGCCGGAGAAAATCATTCTGGCCGGAATGGATCGTGGCGGCAAAAAAATAAAAATTTCCGCCTGGGGATTGCTTGGCCGGATATTTCAGCACGAAATCGACCACTTGAACGGTCTGCTTATCATTGACCGCGGCAAACCCGCAATTTTCTCTCATAGCGGCAATGCCCTATAAATATATTTTTTTCGGCACTCCGGAATTCGCGGAGATAATTCTCCGCCGGCTTGCCAAGGCGGGAATACCGCCGCTCGCGCTCGTTTGCAATCCCGACCGGCCAATCAACCGCGAAAAAACCATCACTCCCCCGCCGGCGAAGAAATACATCCGGGAAAATTTTCCGGAGATTAAAATTTTTCAGCCGGAGAAAATCGATGACGCTTTTTTGGATGAATTGAAGAATATCAAAGCGGATTTTTATATTGTCGCCGCTTATTCGAAAATCCTTCCGACCGAACTTCTCGCGATTCCCCTTCTCGGCGTTATCGGCGTCCATCCTTCGCTTTTGCCTAAATACCGCGGCTCGACTCCGATTCAGAGCGCGATTTTGGCCGGTGAGGAAGAAACAGGCGTTAGTTTGTATCTGATGGACGAAAGAATGGATGCCGGCCCGGTTCTGGCGCAACACACGGCAAAAAACAAAGGGCAGGATTATCTGACTTTGATGGGAGAATTGGCGAAATTGGCCGGAGATATGCTTATCGAGATTTTACCGAAGTTTGTCGCAAAAGAAATCAATTCCCTACCCCAGGACGGAACAAAGGCGACTTACACGAAGAAATTTAATAATGAGGATGCCTATGTTTCGCCAGAGGACTTGAGAGAGGCGGAAAATAACGGCGGAGAAAAAGCAATGGAAATTTGGCGCAAAATCCGGGCATTAAATCCCGAACCCGGTACTTGGACGATGAAAGACGGTAAGCGATTGAAATTATTGGAAGCGAAAATCGAAAATAGTTTATTAAAACTGACTAAAGTTCAGAAAGAAGGAGGAAAGGCGATAAGCGTTTGAAAAATAAAAGTGAAGCTGGGAGGCGCCGCGGCTAATCGCCGTGACGCCTCCCGTTCTAACGGCCACAGACGCGGCAGTTGAGCCGCGCTCGAATCCCTCCCCGCGTTCTTTTGGCAGTGGGCCGAAACCATCGCAAGAGTCTCTCGCGAGGCCCTTGCTGCGACAAAAAAATACAATACGGCCGACCAGCAACAGGGGTTCCTCCGGGTCGAAGAAGCTCGCCGGCCCGGGTGATTTCGTCACCGAGCTCACCGAGCACCGGTCGGCATCTGCCTTCTTGGAACATCACGCCACCTCCTTTCAGGGCTCGATGACCTTCTACCTCCAAGTTAATGTCCTTTCCGAATCTATCGGAAGACTACTATGAGAGAGGGAGATTGTCAAGGATAGATATTCTTTAATTAAATACTTTCCTCTTTTCACGATCGTGAAAAGAGGAAAGTATTTTTTCTCGGCTATATTTTAGTTTCAATCGTGCTTTCTGTTTATATGTCTATGTCCCGCGGGCTTTATTTTTTTCTTTTCTCCGTTTAGAATGATTTTGTTGTAAGTCGTTAGTCATCGGTTGTTAGTTAATCATATTGCCGGATCGTCTAATGGTAGGACGCTTGACTCTGAATCAAGTAATCTTGGTTCGAATCCAGGTCCGGCAGCAC
>CAYGEM010000018.1:0-5884 GCA_964348915.1 uncultured Candidatus Saccharibacteria bacterium
CCGATCGCCGTAAGACCCTTAGCGGTCTGGAAAGCAATCAAGGCGGCTTTGGTCTTGGTTCCGAAGTAGGTGCTCTCGCTGCCGACAGAACCGGCTCCGGAAGTAGAAACAATGTAGCTATTAGCGTTCAGGAACTGCTGGAGCGTTTTCACCTCCGCGTCAGTCGTGCCAAGAGTCAAATTCTTGGTGAAAGTGTAGGAGGTTGTTCCAGCGCCTTGAGCGCCGAGCTGGGCCTGCATGGTTTGAATTTGCGCGAGCAAAGTGTCTATCTGGGCCTGGGTTTCAGCTATAGTCAAGGCCTGAACAGGAGCCATAGACGACACAAATACGATGGCGGCAAAAATCAAACCAAATGAGGCCGCTTTCTTAGAAAACTTACTCATTTTTATTTTCGTGTATCTAATTATTTGATTTATCTTTTTCTGATGACTTGTCCCTATTCGCCATCGACCCGCTGCCATGTGCCTTGTGAGGTAAGGCCGCAAGCTGACGACAAGAGCAAGCCCTGAACACAATATGAAAAAACCTCGCGATGGGCGAGGCAATATGCGAACGGATAAGCGACGTACGACTTATGACTGACAACTTGCCGCTTGGGGCAGGTTTGTCATATCAACTATCGGTCGTCTGTCACAAACATTCGCTTTGCCTCACACAAAGCTAACTGCATTTTATCTTACTAATGATTATAACGCAATAACCGAGGGCGGGTTACCAGGTGTGGACAACTTGTTTTCCGGCTCGGTTTTTTCCGTTGGAAGGAAAACCGGCGCTTGCTCTTTCTGCGCTTGGTAAAAACTAGTTGGGCCCGGGTTGCCGACGCGCAAAATACTCTGGTTTTGGATAAGCCGGTCCACAATCCGGCGGAGGGTGCGCTCGCTTATGGCCGGAAAAGCGAAACGGAGGGCCTTAAACTGGCATTGGGGATTTTTTTCGATGAAATTTAATACAGCCGCGCTGTTTTCTCCTTCGACTCGGCCATTTTTATCAAATTCTCTGTTGCCGTTGGCCGAGTGGCCGAGTTCTTTGGCAATGTTTTGGCCGGGTTGGCCGGGTTCGGGTCTGCGGCGGCGGGCAAACTCTCTTTCCAAATCAATGTCCGGCCGGGTTTTCTTGTTGGCCGAGTTAATGTCCAACCGCAGGCGGTTCAACTCTCGCAATAAGACCTGGCTGTTAATGGGTTTGATTTCACCAATGGTTTCGCCTAAACGAATCAATCTCTCCAAGCGACTGATGGAATCGTCGTTGAACTCGGCCAAAAGAGTCACGGCGGCGGACTTTAACTCGTCACGCAGGCGGACAAAGTCGATCAAGGCGGCCACCCGGACAGTAGCCGAAGAAATTTCATTGGGAAGAAGAGAATCTGGCAGGGTTAACATCACGGCCAAAATACCAGAAAATGGCCGGGTGTGTCAAATACTTTCGACCAACAACTGACAACAAACGACTTACGACGCACTATACGAATAAGAGGTGGCCGGGTTACGGCATCAAATAAAAACAAAAAGCGGGGTGAGGAGGAGAACAACGGAACAGAAAGTAATAGCGAGGAGCGTTGGCCGGGTTGAAAGTTCGCCGGAGAGATTTCTTTCCGCAAGATAAGCGAACGCGGCGGAGACGGCGGCGAGGTTGATAGTCGAAGCGATGGCCGGCAAAGGAAGCCAGAGATGCAGCCAAGCCGACTCGGCCATAACCAAAGCAAAAATCAAAGCAATAATACTTTCCTTCTCCGGCAAGCGGAAAGCCAAGTCGGCCAAAAAATCTTTCAGGAAGAAAAAGGCAACAACGGCAACGAGCCACAAACCAACGAGTCCGCTTAAAAATCCCCAGAAATAAAGAACAAGGCCGAGAACCAGAAAAATGAGATGAACCCGTTCCCGCTTGACGAAGACCATTTCCTTAACGCCCAAGAGCAGAAGAAAGGCCGCGGAAAAAAGAATCAAGAAAAGCAAAGCCGGAATATGGCCGGTTAAAATCAATCCGGACAAAGAGAGAAAGAGATAGGAAAATAAAAGAGGCAGACCGGCATCGGTAAAATAGACCAATCCGGCGAGAGCGACAAAAATCCAAGCGGGTAAAAACTGCGCGCCGGCGGCGAGGAGAAGCGCCTTAAACGCCAATCTTAACCTCGGAATTCTCAAAACTGATTTTAACTTTTTTACCATCTTTTATTTCTCCGCGGATGATGCGGTCGGCGAGCTTGTCTAAAATTGTCTTCTGAATAAAACGTTTGATCGGCCGGGCGCCGAATTCGGGGTCAAAACCCTTCTCGACGATGTATTTCTTGGCCGACTGGTCAATGACAAACTTAATCCCCTTCTTCTCCAAAAGTTCTCTCACTAATTTAAGCTGAATATCGACAATGGCCATAATGTCGGCTTTGGTGAGCGAGTGAAAAATGATAATTTCGTCCAGCCGGTTCAGAAATTCGGTGCGGAAATGCTCGCGCAGGGATTCGCGGATGCGATTGCGGTAATCCTCTTCTTTCAGCCGGGCTTCGGTCTCGTTCGGCGCGGCAAAGCCGATATTGGACATCTGCCGGGTGAGTTCGGAGCCGACATTGGAAGTAAGAATGATAATCGCGTTTTTGAAGTTGACGGTCCGGCCCTTGCCGTCGGTTAGGCGGCCAAAATCAAGCACCTGCAAAAGGATATTAAAAACTTCGGGGTGAGCTTTTTCAATCTCATCGAAAAGGATGATGCTGTACGGCCGGTGGCGGATAATCTCGGTAAGCTGGCCGCCTTCTTCATGGCCGACATAGCCGGGCGGCGAACCGATAAGGCGCGAAACCGAATGCTTTTCCATATATTCGGACATATCTATCCGGATCAGCGCGTCGTCTTTGTTGAACATAAAAGAGGAGAGCGCCCGGGCGAGCTCGGTTTTGCCGACGCCGCTCGGCCCCAAGAACATAAACGAACCCAGAGGCCGGTCCGGGTCGGAGAGTCCGGCGCGGCTGCGGCGCAGAGCGCTCGCCACGGCGGTAATCGCTTCGTCCTGACCGACGATTCTTTCTCTCAACGCTTCCTCGATACGGGAAAGTTTTTCCGATTCGGTTTCCAAAAGATTGGTAACGGGAATGCCGGTCCAGCGGGAAACAACATCAGCCACGTCTTCTTCGTCCACCGCTTCCTTTATAAAGCGGTCAGGAACCGATTTCTTGGCATTTTTGTTTTTCGCGCCGAAATGTTTTTTATCATAGGCCTTGTATTCCCTCTCCGCCTGCGGCAGTTCGCCGTAAAGGATTTTTGCCACCTTCTCCAAATTGCCTTCGCGCTCGGCCAGCTCGGCGTCGCGGCGCAGATCTTCAATGCGGCGTTTTAAATTATGAATATTCTCGAAAATCACCCGCTCGGCCTGCCATTCGGCGCTCTCAACGTCATAATCCTTGCGCAAAACTTTCAGCCGGCCGTCTATCTCGGCGATTCTCTTTTCCTTGCCGCCCTCGTTTTGCAGGGCGCGATGCTCGATTTCCAAAAAAACAATCTCCCGTTTGGCGGTTTGGATACTCACGGGTACGGACTCGCTCTCGAGCCGGCGGCTCGCGGCGGCTTCGTCTATCACGTCCACCGCTTTGTCCGGCAGAAACCGGTCGGTAATATAGCGGCTGCTCAAATTGACCGCGGCGACAATGGCCTCGTCGGAAATTCGCAGGCCGTGATGAATTTCATATTTTTCTTTCAAACCGCGGAGAATATTTATACTCTCGGCAATGGTCGGCTCTTCGACCATAATCGGCTGGAACCGGCGTTCGAGAGCCGGGTCTTTCTCGATATATTTCTGGTATTCCCTGGTGGTCGTCGCGCCGATGGCGTGCAGTTCGCCGCGGGCCAAAGCCGGCTTCAACAAATTGGACGCGTCCACCGCTCCTTCGGCGGCGCCGGCGCCGACAATCATATGAATCTCGTCGATAAAAAGAATGGTTTTGCCGCTGGAATTTTTTACCTCTTTAATAAAGGCCTTCAAGCGGTCTTCGAATTCGCCGCGGAATTTGGTTCCGGCGACAAGCGCTCCCAAATCAAGCATAATAATTTCTTTGCCTTTCAGGGTTTCCGGCACGTCGCCGGCGATGATTTTTTGCGCGAGTCCTTCCACGATAGCGGTCTTGCCCACTCCGGACTCGCCGATTAAAACCGGATTGTTTTTGGTTCGGCGGGAAAGTATCTGAATGGCCCGGCGAAGCTCGTTTTCGCGGCCGATAAGGGGGTCGAGCTTGCCTTCCCGGGCTTTTTCAGTCAAATTTTCGCCGTATTTCTCGAAAACGCGGAATTTTGTTTCCGGGGTCTCGTCGGTAACTTTGGCGTTGCCGCGAAGCTCGGCCAGGGCGCGGAGAAGCGTCTCCCGACGCAAACCGAACTGCTCGAGCAGGGCTTTCGCCGGGGAGACCACTTCCAGCAAACCGAATAAAATATGCTCGCAGGAAATAAATTCATCCTTGTTCACCCGGGCGAAGCGGCCGGCCGCCTCGATTATCTGCATTACTTCCTGGGAAAGATAAAGCTGGCTTACGCCTGAAGGCGAAAGCACCTTGGGCAAACGTTTCAACTCGGAAGAAACTTCCGCTTCGAGGGAATCAACATTTACGCCGGCGTTCGCGAGCATAGGCCGGACCAAGGATTCGGAATCGACAATCAGAGCGGATAAGAGATGGAGGGAACGAAATTCGCCATGGTTTTCGGCAGTGGCCAGATCCTGCGCGTTCTGAATGGCTTCCTGGGCTTTTAAGGTAAAACGATTAAAGGCGTTCATTTTGAGAATAAATTAGCACAAAGTATATAACAAAGGAAGAATCGGGAGTCAAGGACCGTGAACTTACGACTGACGACAAACGACTTACGACTGACGACCGACAACTTACAATCAATTATTCTTCTATAGACAAATCTCTGCTATAGCAGAGATTTGTCTATGAGGGAAAATGGTGGGTTTGGAGGTCTAAGGGACGGTTATCCGGCCGCTTATCTTAAAGGACTCAACGGCACGTTTGGCCTTATTAATAGGAAGGGCAAAACCGATATTCTCCGCGCCGACCGCCATAGCGGTATTGATGCCGATGACTTCGCCTTTCAGATTAAGCAGGGGTCCGCCGGAATTGCCCGGATTGATGGCGGCATCGGTCTGGATAACGCCATCAATATTCTCCACGGCTCCGGCATTCATCGCGGAAACATTTCGGCCGATGCCGGAAATCACCCCGATGGAAACAGTATTCCGGTATTCTCCCAAAGCATTGCCGATAGCAATGGCGGTCTGGCCGAGTTTAATCGCGTCAGAATCGCCGAGTTTTATCGCCGTTAATCCGACCGCTTCAATCTTCACTAAAGCCAAATCTTCCTCTTCGTCGAGAGCGACCACGCGGCCGTCATAACTCTTTCCGTCATTGGTAAAAACGGTGTAGCTCGCGGTTTTATCCTCGACCACGTGCTTGTTGGTGAGAACCAGACCGTCGGAGGAAACGATAAATCCGCTGCCGCCGCCCACTTTTTGGCGTTCGGTCTTGCCGGAAGGACAAGGAACATACATTTCGAATCCCCCGCCGAAAAAATTGTCGTTAAAGAAATTGCCGAAAGGATTGTAGGGACACTGCTCCAAAACCGGCAGGTCTTTGGAAACGATAATGGAAACGACCGCGGGAGACGTTCTCTCTACGGCCGAAATAACCGCCTGCTCATATTCAATAACCGGCTTGTACTCGAGGATTTTTTCTTCGACCGGAGAAAGAATGACCTCTCCGGGCTCGCTGGTTTTAAATTTTTCAAGATTGAAAATCCGGTAGGGCAAGTCCTTAATTTTCCCGAGTTTCTCACCGATATTTTTGAAAAAACCGCTATTGATAAAACCAAGTTCGGCGCGACCGACACCGAGAGACGAAAAACCTATAACG
>CAYGEM010000019.1:0-4829 GCA_964348915.1 uncultured Candidatus Saccharibacteria bacterium
TGATCCTGACAGTTATAAGTAGTCACGCTTCGCGATCGCGTCCCCGATTCGTCGCAGGTACTGCTGTAACCACCGCAGGAACTCCAGCTTCCGTAAACCGTTTCGGCGCAGGGATTCGCACAGAAAGTGGAGCCGGTAGCTTCGTTGCTGAAAGCGCTGTCTCCTGGCGGAATTGTAACGGAATTCACCGCTTTTACGCGATAATAATAAATATTGCCAGCCGCCACTTCGGTATCTATATAACTCGTTACAATGCCTAATGTTTTAAATAGGGTTACGGCGGGCGAGGTCATGTCGCGGAAAAGCTTATAAGCCGTAAGCGGCACTCCACCGGTATCTGAAGGAGCCGTCCAATTAAGAGTCACGCTCGTGATTGTGCCGGTGGCCGTAAGGCCAGTTGGCGAGCCGGGAACGGTTTTCGGCTGGCAGGAAATAATATTGCTACAGACGCTTTCATTGCTTGCGGTATTGCGGGTTTTTACGCAGTAATAATAAGTCGTACCGTTCGTGAGTCCGGGATCGATATGAGAAGTGATATTGCCTAACTCTGGCAGAATCTTAGTGGTCGGCGGAGAAACAGTATTACGATAGAGATTATATCCGGCGATATTTGCCGGCAAAGAAGTTGAAGCGGTCCAGCTCAAAGTACACTGCTGGTCGCCGTAAGTGGCGGTCAAGTTGGTTGGTGGAAGCAGAATCGGCACGCAAGTTATTTCATTGCTGTAGTTCACACTCTCGCCTATGACGTTCACCGCTTTCAAACGATAATAATAGGTGGTGCCGTTGATTAATACGGGGTCGGAGTAATTAAGCACATTACCGAGAGTTTGCACTAAGGTGGTTGGATTCGGCGCGGTTCCCCGATAGACCTTATAACCGGTGATGGGCGAACCGTTATCGGTCAGCGGCGGCTTCCACAAAAGATTGCATTGTCGGTCATCGGGAGAGGCCGTTAGATCAGTCGGTCCACCGGGAGAAGTCGATGGAGTACACATTCTCTCAATTGACCGCTGGCTTTCTCCGATCGCGTTTATGGCGGAAACTTGGTAATAATAATTTGTTCCGTTTGTAAGGTTAAGATCGATATAAGTAATCGGGCTTGATGCCGGGGCGTTTATTGAAGCGAGGAGGGTCTCTCCGCCGGATGACAAGCCGCGATAGACACGGTAAGAAATAATCGATGAACCGTTTTCATTTGGTTTTGGCCAAGAAAGATGAACGTGTTGGTCTTCTCCTCCGCAATTCATATCCGGCGCGTCCGGCGGTTCGATTGTTCCGCCCGGAATCGTATACGAAATTAATCCTTCGCCGGTTACGTTTACCATAGCGTAAATCTCTGTGCCGGATATTTTAAAAGTGACCACTTTCGACAATCCGTCAATGGTTTTTCCGGTAATTTTCGCGAAAATAATGTCAGTGGATTCGTTTAATAAAGGATTGGTAAATTCCAAGAAAGACGGGAAATATCGCTGTTCGCGCGCCGAAGAATAGGTCGCGCCAACAAAAAGCGCGTAAGAATCGACTTCGGTCTGGGAATTATTGAAACGCATTCCCCAATTGGAACTTTCTTCTTGGGAAATTGAACGTTGACGGGCGTTATTCAGATAAGCGACAACTTCCTCGGCGGTGTTTTTAAGAACAGAGTATCTTTGCTGATTGATGTAAGAGGAAACACCCACGCCAGCCAAAATAACGGTCATCGAAGACACCACCAAAAGCTCGATGAGAGTGAAACCGGATCTATTGTTCTTGCCTGGGCGCATTATATTATTCCACTTATTCCACGAACAAGTTCTGGGGTTGAATCCGTATTTTCGTCGCTTTCCAACCGTTTTCTTTGTTTATCTCGATTTGGGCCGAAAGCTGGTCTCCTTCTTCAACCTGCGAAAGCTCTATCCGACGCTCGCCCAATTTAACCGCTTCTCCTTTGAAGCTCGTCATCGTCATCACCACCTGGTCGGCCGGCGTTTCTTCGGGAAGAATATAGAGAGAGTAAATCGGCGTTTCGCCTACGGTAAGGACAAAATTATTCTTTGACTCTTTCGGTTCGTCGAATAATCCCGCGGTAATATCCTTGTCCGAAACCGCTTTTATCGTTCCGCTTAAATTAACGTCCCAATGAACCAAGGGAGATTTAGCGAGTACTGAAAGAGACGAAAGCGCGCCGCCGGATAAAGGCAGGCCTCCCGACACTTTGGGGCTCGACCAAATGTAGAAAACAAGTCCGACAACCGCAAGAACGAGAATAATGATAATGACAACGGATAGTTTTTTCATATACCTTATATTATAGCACAATTGACTTAATAAAGGTATTAGTAACTTCGCTCGCTGACAACCCGGCTGGCCGGGTCGATAAGCTCGACTGTTCCCTGACCAACGAGGAAATCGGCCATTCCGGGGAAAAACAACCGCCATTCGGAAGCCAGGAAATCCGAATCGTTTTTGTGCCTGGCAAAACATCCTTCGTAATTCACGTTATTCAAAAATTCCCGGCAGGCGTAATCGTCCGGCGGAATCGGCGGATTGCCGGACGGGTACTCGCAAGTCCCGAAAGAATCGAGATAATTACGGCAGGCCTGGGTGAGTCCGTTAACCCCGGGCTCTTTCGCGAGAACCGGACAATCTTTGGGTAAGGCCGGATTGAAGCGATAAAGCGATTCGAGATAACCGGCGCATTTGTTCAACCGGAAACTCAAGCCGAGCCGGCTTTCGGTAAAATAAATTTTAATCTGACCGCTGTTTTTGAGAACGATATTCTGCGGCGCGGAATAATTCAGCGGGTCGAAAACCTCTACGGCCACGGGAAGATAAAATATCCCCCGCGCCGAACGCAATCGCCAACCGGCGAGATTGATTGCCTCGTTTTTCGCGAGGGAAACGCTAAGGTCGACTTCCGCCGGCCGGCCGAGAGCGGCCGGCCGGGTGCCGGTTATTTTTATTTTTCCCGCGCCGGAGACAAATTTTATCGTCTCGGCGTCTTTTACCGCCACATCGTTTCCCACGGCCGGAGGGGGTGTTTTTTTGCCCGTTAGGAGATAAGCGACATTGTGGAAAACAGCCGGGTTAAACTTACTCTTAACCCAGTCAAACGAAAGCTGCGCGGCGTAGATTATTGTTCCGGACAAAACAAAAATCAAAACAACGTTGGTAAAGAGCCGGAAATAATATTGATAATGCGTTTTGGTCTCCATTGATTAGCAAACTATATTCAGGAGCCGGCCCGGGATAAAAATTATCTTTTTTATTTCGCGGCCGCCTAACCGCGTTTTTATTTTGGGTCTTTCCAGAGCGGCCTCAAGCGCCTTCTCTTCGGTTATACCGGATTCGGCTTCGAATCTGTCACGCAACTTGCCGTTAATCTGGACTACCAAAATAAATGATTTCTCCCTGCTTGTGGTTTTATTGTACTCCGGCCAATCGCTTAAGTGAATGCTCTTCTTCCCGCCAAACCGACTCCATAATTCTTCGGAAATAAACGGCGCGAATGGCGCGAGCAGTTTCAAAAATATCTTGAAGTCGTTAAGAGATGCGCATTTTTCGGATTCGAAACGATTCAGTGCCGTCATCAGCTCGGCGATGGCGGTATTGTAATGAAGCTCGGCGATATCCTCGTTGATTTTTTTGACGGAATCATTCAACCAGCCGGGAATTTCTCTTTTTCTCCCTCTTGTTTTTTTCTGGCGCGTCAAAACTTCTCCCAATCTCCAGACGCGATTCAAAAAACGGGTGATGCCGTTGATGGTCTCGTCACGGAAATCTCCGCCTTCCTCAAACGGCCCCAAGAACATCAGATGCATCCGCAAAGCGTCGGCGCCGAATTTTTTAATATATTCATCGGGGTTTACCACATTTCCTTTGGATTTGGACATTTTCCGGCCTTCCCGGATTATCAGGCCGTTCGTCCGGAAGGAAGTGAACGGCTCTTCGAAATCAATCAAACCGAAGTCCTTGAAAGCCATAGTGAGGAAACGCGAATACATAAGATGAAGAACCGCGTGTTCAGGGCCGCCGATGTAGCGGTCAACCGGCAGCCATTTTTTGGTGATCTTCGCATCCCACGGCAATCGCGCCGAGGAAACGGAGCGACGAGGAGAACTCGTCCCGAGCGAAGTCGAGGGAAAGCGCAAAAAATACCAAGCCGAATCGAGAAACGTGTCGGAGACGTCGGTTTCCCGGCGCGCCCATTCCCCGCATCTGGGACAGCGGACTTTATAAAATTTTTCCGACTGTGCGAGGGGCGACTCGCCTTTTCCGGTTGGCCGGAAATTTTCAAGATACGGCAATTTAACCGGCAGATCTTTTTCCGGCACCGTATACCAACCGGTCATCTCCGGCCGTTCGCCTTTTCCGAACTCCGCGCATTTCTCACAGAAAATCATCGGGATGGGCGGCCCCCAGTAACGCTGTCTGGAAATAAGCCAGTCGCGCAGCCGATACTGAATTATTTTTTCTCCGCCGGTCAGTTTAATCGCCTTCTCAAAGGAAACAAGCGGCGATTCGATTATCGGCAATCTGAATTTCTTGGCAAAATCAAAATCCCGCTTGTCATGGGCCGGTACAGCCATAATCGCGCCGCTACCGTAACCGGAAACCACGTAATCCGAAACCCAAATCGGAATTTTTTCTTTGGTGGCCGGATTTATCGCTTTCACTCCCTTGAGTTCGACACCGGTTTTTGCGGCGGACTCGTTCGTCCGTTCGGTCTCGAATTTTTTCTTGGCCGCAATCGCGTATTTCCTGACTTCTTCCAAATTTTTTATTTTTCCGCCTACTTCTTCGATAAATGGATGCTCGGGCGAAAGGACCAGAAAAGTCGCGCCGAAAAT
>CAYGEM010000020.1:0-2228 GCA_964348915.1 uncultured Candidatus Saccharibacteria bacterium
CAGCTCCGCACGCCTCTTACGGCGGTGAATTGGGCCTTGGAGGGCTTAAAGAGCAGCGAGTCCTTGGCGAATACCGAGGAGAAAGAGCTCGTTTCCACCGGTTTGGCCGCGGCGAGCAAGCTTTTGAAAATCGTCAACGATCTGTTGGACGCGGCGAAAATCGAAGAGGGCCGTTTCGGTTATTCTTTCGCCGACTTGGAAATGACAACTTTCTTGGAGGGGTTGTTAAACGACCACTCGGTTATTGCCAAGGAGTACCAGGTTTCGCTTTATTTCGACCGGCCAACCGAATCGATAATCCTTTACGCCGACAAAAACCGGCTTTATACCGCCTTATCCAATCTGCTCAACAACGCCATTAAATACAATGTTCCCAATGGAGAAGCGCGGGTCAAACTGGAGCGTTTGGCGGACAAACCCTATGCCCTTCTGACCATGAAAGACACCGGAATGGGTATTGACGCGGAAGGACTGAAAAAACTCTTTACTAAATTTTATCGCGGCGAAAACGTGGTAAGAAAAGAAACCGAAGGTTCCGGCCTCGGTCTCTACATTACCAAGAACATCATTTTGCGTCACGGCGGCACGATTTCCGCCGAATCAGAGCTGAACCGCGGCACGACTTTTTACATAGAATTGCCCACTGATCCCCGGCTCGTCCCGCCTAAGGAAACGGCGTTCGAAGAAGCGTGAAAAAAAATTATCACTGATTTTTTAGATGCCTGAACTGCCTGAAGTGCAAACTGTTGTTAGCGACCTGAAGGGTAAAGTTATCGGCCGGAAGATTGTTTCGGTCTGGGCCGGCGCGCCCGGACTTGTCAAAAAAGGAACAGTCGAGCGTCTCAAAAAGGAACTTATCGGCCGGAAAATATTAAACGTCGGTCGCCGGGCGAAAAACATTCTTTTTCGCTTGAGCGGCCATGGCACTCTTCTCGTTCATCTGAAAATGACCGGGTATTTTTTGTATAAAAAAGCCGCTGGCCAAGGAATAGCCGAAGACAAGGATTTCGAGAAGGGTGAGTATATCCGTTTTGCTCTCCGCCTGGACAACGAGAAAATCCTCGCTCTTTCCGATTTAAGAAAATTCGCCAATATAATTTTTTTTGACCGCGAGAAAGAAGTCGAGGATTATTTAAAATTATTCGGCCCGGACGCCCTGGAAATAAGCGCCGAAGATTTCACCCGTCTTATTCGGAGCAGGAAAAGCCGGATAAAACCGTTGCTGATGGATCAGTCCGCGCTTGCCGGAATCGGCAATATTTATTCCGACGAGATTCTTTACCGCGCCAAAATTCATCCTTTGGAAAGAGCGGATAAACTGACCGGAACGGAAATCAAAAAAATTTATTCCGCTATGAGAACTATTCTTTCGGAAGCGATAAAAAAGAGCGGCACTTCTGTCTCCGATTTTCGCGATATCGCCGGCCAAGAAGGCCGTTACGAAGAAAAGCTTTTGGTCTATAGGCGCGAGGGCTTGCCTTGCCCGGCTAAAGACGGGAGAATTGTGAGGACAAAGATAGCTGGACGTTCGGCCTATTTCTGTCCGGCCGAACAAAAACTTAAAAAGTAAAACAAATGATTATTTTTCTTTACGGCGAGGATTCTTATTCCCGGCTCAAAAAAAAAGCGCTTATTATCGCCGAATACCGGGAAAAGCGTGGCAATTTGAATATCGAGGAATTCGGCGCCAAAACCGATTGGCCGATTGCGGCAGAGGTTTTTTTGAAGAACCAATCTCTTTTCGGCGGAGTCAAACTCGCTGTTATAAGCGAACCGGATTTCGACGCGCTCTCCAAGGAGGAGGCCAAGCGCTTTAGAGCTTTATTGAAAGAATTCGTCGACGACAAAGAAAACGTTGTTTTATTCTCTTCTGCTTCGGCCGCGGACACGCCGGCTTTTTTTCTGAAAAAACCGGTTATCTCCGATAAGTACGAATTGCCCAAGGGCCAGAAAATTTTTGATTTCATCAAAAAAGAAGCGGAAGAAAGAGGGTTGGTTTTGTCAGTCGAGACAGCCCGCGAAATCGCCGATGCTTTCGGTTCGGACACCTGGATGATCGCCACCGAACTCGACCGGCTGGCTTTATCCGGCAAATCCGACTTTAAGATGAAGGGGAAGAATTTAAATTATTTTAGCTTGTCTAATGTTTTAAAATCCGGACGCGGTATCGGAGAAAAACTTAACGCCTTGGAACTTTTAATCAGCGTTCTTAAAGAAGAGCCGGCCCG
>CAYGEM010000020.1:2328-3530 GCA_964348915.1 uncultured Candidatus Saccharibacteria bacterium
TCTTTCGCTTTTTCGAATTCATTGGCGGAAAGCGCTTTTTTGTATCCGCGCAAATTTGTTCTGACCGAATCTTTTCGGCGCAGATTCATTTTTTGTCGGCGATGAGATTGTCTTAATGCTTTTTTAGCGGATTTTATTTTTGGCATTTATGAGAAAAGAATAGAGCGGCAAGCGTCAGGCGTCAAGTGTCGGGCGAGAACAAGGACGCATCTTGTATTCTCCCACGATCATCGGATAATACAAGATTTTAGATAATCCCCATCTTGAATTTCCCTTCCCACCTTTTCATCATAGACAAATCTCTGCTATAGCAGAGATTTGTCTATAGAAGAATAATTGGTTGTAAGTTGTTGGTTGTCAGTCGCTAGTCGTAAGTCGTTAGTTGTCAGTCGTAAGCTATTCGCATATTCGTCCCTCTATACTATCGGGACAAGTACTGATTCGTAAATTCGTATGGTGGCATCCTATATATTTTCGTAATGCCGCACTTGGCAATCTTTTAGTAATCTTGTCAAGCTGATTGGCTTATCAAAATCAATATCTCTGGTATTTATGGTTATTGCCAATAAATCGATTCGCCAACCAACGCGTTCATTAATCTGCTTCGGAAAGGTCTGTGAAAACAATTCACACGTCCGGTAGAGCCGCTTCAGCTTAGCCGAAGTCATATTATCCTCCGGCATCAGTTTGGCCGGGTTATTGGCCGAGTTATCCCCATTGTTTTGGCCGAGTTGGCCGGGTTCGCTGAAAGTTTTCACTTCTACGAAAACAAGGGTTTTATCAGGGCTTTTTGCTATTATATCAATCTCTCCCCAGGGTTTGCAGTAGTTTCTTTGTAGTACACGATACCCTTTATCCACAAGATATTTACAGGCCAAATCCTCGCCGATTTTACCTATGATTTGAGAGGCCATTTTATATAGCTATTTTAACAAATTATCCTCCAGAAGTAATGTTTGTTTGTGAAAACGTTTCACATCGGTTTTCGTCGGCTCTCCTTATTTTCGTTTTCGATGTGAAACGTTTCCACATGGTTGGTGTCGAAGGCGGCTGTTTTCGGAAGTGATGTGTAATGATTACACATCAATTTTTCCAGAAACGACTAAATTTGTTTCAAAGTGTTTGTCGTGAAACACTTTGAAACAAATTCATCCTTGTCTACACATGTCTACACATTATTTTGCGACACTGTTTCCACATCC
>CAYGEM010000021.1:0-2601 GCA_964348915.1 uncultured Candidatus Saccharibacteria bacterium
GTATATAGGGAAACACGCCTCTTTTATTTCGCCGATTATCACCGGCGGCGGCCAGGAATTCGGCCTGCGTTCCGGCACGGAAAACGTTCCCGGCATTGTCGGTTTGGCCGTGGCGGTTGAGGAAGCGGCGGCTCTTCGAGATTCGGAGAGAAAAAGATTGAACGGCCTAAAAATTTATTTTTGGCGGAAGCTTAAAAGTTTTTTCCCCGAAGCGCGCTTGAATGCCGCCGAAGAAAAAGATTTCTCGGCCGAACCATTGTCTTTTCTGCCCCATATACTGAATTTGCGCTTCCCCGGACTTAAAGCCGAAGAAGTGATTTTCCGACTGGACCGGGCCGGAGTCGCGATTTCCGCCGGCTCGGCCTGCGCGGCTCGCTCTATTAGTCCGTCCCGGGTCATTCGCGCCCTTGGCTACGGCGAAAGAGAAGCTCTGGAAAGCGTCCGTATCAGTTTCGGCCGTGAAACCTCGAAAAAAGAAATTGACGAAGCGATTAAAAGAATTTCGATTGCTCTCGGTTAATCCGGCTGGTCGGTTTTTGCCGGCGCTTCCGCTGCCGGTTTTGCTTTCAGGTCCAGAATTTTTTCCAAATCCTTGCGAGTCAATTCTTTTTCGATTCTTTCTCCGTCAATAATAAAAGTGGGCGTCCGGGTGATGCGGTAAATTTGGGAAAGTATTTTGATGATGGAAATATTTTTGTCGGTAACGTCGAAGGAATAAATCATTATTTCCGGATAGTCCGCTTTAATCTGCCGGAGAAGCTCCCCTTGGAATTCGCAGGCGCGGCAGGCGCGGTCGTAGAAATAAAGAACGGTTTGATATTTTTTGGCGCACTTTGATTCGGTTTGTTTCAGAATGAAAAAGTCGCGGATTTCCATCAGCCAGTAACTGGTGCGCATATTGATGAGCTCCGGATTGTCGGCTGAAAGCCGGCCGGAAATAAAGGAGAGCTTCTGGCCGAACGAATCGGTTTCGTTGCCGAAATTGATAATCTGCTCCTCGTACATATCGCAACTGACATCCGTGGTTTTGCCTATCAAAGTGAGCATCTCCAGCGAGCTGTACTCTGATTGCAGGGCGTCGATGCTTTGTTTCAGTTCGCTCAATTTCGTTTGATTGATGCGGTTGCTCGCGCTGAATCCCACCCAGAAGATTAAAAGAGCGATGGCGAAAGAGGCGACATAGCGGCTGACGTTTATTTTTCTTTTTTCTACCATTTATTTATGCCAGGAGAGTTTGCGGTTGGTTATTTCGTAGGCAAGCGTTGCCGCCAAAAATCCCAGGGAAAAAACAGTATAGTACACGGCTAAATAAGGCAAATAGAATAAAAGGGTTTTGCCGAAGTCCTGCCGGTGGTATCGATAGATGAAGTAAAGAGAAGTTGCGAAAAAGCCAAGAATGGCGAAGACAATGAGCTGGGTGAAAGACGGATGAAAATAAAAAAAGTCGAATCCTTGCCCCGGGCCGATTCCGGGAATATCTATCAGTCTATACCCGTAGGATGAGGCATAATAAATTCTATTCCCGGCGATTATCAGTAACCGGACCAGATTGTAGAAAAGGAAAATGCTTGAGAAGAAAAGAAGGACGATGGCTATCGGCAGAACAAAAAGCCCGAAATCGCCGTAATGAGAATTGCCGATAAGCCGGCGGTATTTGATGAAATTCCTGATTGTTCCGCGGTTCCAGCGCACCCGCTGTCTCATGAGGTTTTTTAAGGTAGCCGGAGAATTGGTGAAAACTTCGGCCTCGTGGGCGTTCAGTATAATGTAATTGTATTTTTGGAGACGCAGAGCGATTTCGCCGTCTTCGGTGATGTTTTGTTCATCGAAATAACCGATGTGCGAAAAAACTTTTGTCCGGTAGATGCTGAAAGGGCCGGGTGTGGCGGTAATGCCGTTCAAAAAAGAAAGCATCTTTTTGAGGTAAATAAGAGCGAGGTATTCCACCCTCTGTATTTTTTGCCAAAAGGTCTTCGGCTGATTTATTTTCATCGCGGCGGTAACAGCCGCCACCCTTTCATCCTCTTCGAAATACGGAAGCATTTTTTTCAGCGCCCCGGCTGTTACCCAGGAATCGGCGTCAAGAGTCGCCACCAAATCGGTTTTTACTTCTCTAAGGACGAAATTCACCGCCGCCGCCTTGCCGGCGTTCAGCTGGAGGTCGATTATTTTGATATTTTTCTTTCCCTGGCTCGCCTCGCGGGCGGCCTGAAGAGTTCGGTCTTTTGAGCCGTCGTTCACCACGGCGATGAAAAGTTTTGCTTTCGGATAATCCAGTCCGGCCGCGCTCTCGATCGCCGCGGCGATATTTTTTTCTTCGTTATAAGCCGGAATTATGATGGTAACGCTCGGATAGTTCGTTGTTTTTTTATCTTCGTCCAGCTTGTCGCGGTTTTCAAAAAAGGTAAGCAGATAGAAAACTCCGGCGTAGAGGGAAAGGAATTCCACCCCCGAAGTTAAAAAAAAGCTGAAATCTAAATGCATTGTTTTTATTCGGACTTGACTCGAAAATCGAAGAAATTAAAATAATGACAAAGTGTCGTTATTATCGTAGAATTTACCACGTAAAATAATTATGAGCAAGAAAAGAGCGTTTTTAGC
>CAYGEM010000022.1:0-2136 GCA_964348915.1 uncultured Candidatus Saccharibacteria bacterium
CTGCTTGCCGCGACCACCCGGGTGAACATGCTCTCCAGTCCTCTGCGTTCGCGCTTCGGCGCCTCTTTCCGGCTCGATTATTATTCTCTGGAAGAAATGGAAGAGATTGTCCGGCGTTCGGCAAAAATTCTCGGTCTGGAGATTGAAGAGAAAGCCGTCCGGTTATTGGCGCAAGCCAGTCGGTTCACTCCGCGGGTGGCCAACCGCCTTTTGCGTCGTTGCCGCGATTACGCCGAGGTAAGTAACGCCCCGCGGATTACCGACAATGAAGTGGAAAAAGCGCTCGAACTGCTGGGTATTGATTCATTGGGATTGGAAGAGCACGACCGCCGTCTGCTTTCGATAATTATCAAAAATTTCCGCGGCGGACCGGTAGGCGTAGCCAGTTTATCCGCCTCTCTTAATGAGGAAAAAGGAGTGATAGAAGAAGTCTACGAACCTTATCTAATCAAGCTCGGGTTTATCAAGCGGACGCCCTTGGGCCGGGTGGCCGATACTTCGGCTTACAAGCATCTAAACTATGAAGACCTTTATTTCCAAAAGCCCTGAAGCGACCAAAAAGGCCGGTCGGATTTTGGCCGCGGAGATAAAGAAGTTCCCCCGAAAGAAAAGCGCCTGGGTGATTGCTCTGACCGGCGATCTCGGCGCCGGGAAAACCACCTTTTTGAAAGGCCTGCTCTCTTCGCTTGGCGTCCGGAAAAGAATTTTAAGCCCCACCTTCGCGATTCTGAAAAGATATGGGTCTATTTACCACCTTGACGCTTATCGCTTGAATTGCGCCGAAGAAATCGCCGGATTGGACTTAAAAAAAATCATTTCCCGTCCCGGCAACCTCGTGCTTATCGAGTGGGCGGACAAATTTAAAAAAATTCTTCCGGCCGATGCCATTAAAATAAAATTTTCTTATGGAGACAATGAACGCGAAAGAAAAATAAAAATAGGATGAAAAAACTTTTGCTTATCGACGCGAACTCCCTGCTCTATCGTTCGTTTTTCGCTCTGCCGCCTTTGACCGCGCCGGACGGAACTCCGAGCGGCGGGCTTTATGGGTTGGCGAGCATTCTCATCAAGATTTTCCGCGAGCACCGGCCGGATTACGCCGCCGCCGCTTTCGACCGGCCGGAACCGACTTTCCGCAAGCAAAGTTTTGCCGAATACAAAATCACCCGGCCGGCCGCGCCGGAGCCGTTGATTTTTCAGGTTAAAGAATCCCCTTCGCTTTTCAGCGCCTTCAATATTAAAAGCTTCGCCTTGGCCGGTTTCGAGGCTGATGATATCATCGCCACTTTTGCCCGGAGGTTTCGCGAGGAAGAGGAAATAATCATTCTCTCTGGGGACCACGACACTCTTCAGGCGGTGGAGGATGATAGAATTATCGTTTGGATTCCCAGAAAGGGTATCAGTGAGTTCGACATTTACAATGAAGACGGGGTAGTTAAAAAATACGGCATTAAGCCCGGCCAGATGAGCGATTATAAGGGCTTGGTCGGCGATAAATCGGATAACATTCCGGGAGTGCGGGGTATCGGCCCGAAAACCGCCTCGGTTCTTATCCGGCAATTCGGCAGTTTGGAAGAGTTTTATGAGATTGCCGGCGATTCCAACGATTCGAGATACCAGAAAATAATTGCCGGAAAAGAATCGGCTCTTCTTTCCAAGCGCCTCGCCAAACTTGATTTTAATGTTCCGCTCGAGGCCTCTCTTAACGACCTTCTGGTGAGAGAGATTGATTTGGAAAAAATTAAGGAGTTTTTTAACAGAAAAGGTTTCAATTCTTTAATCAGTCGGCTGGAAAAGTGATAGAATAATAAAAGTGACGACGAAAAAATTCAAAGAGTTTATTTCTCTTCCGGAGATGAGGGTCTCTTGGATTTTCCTTGGCTTGGCGGTTCCTCTCGCCTTCGTCGATTTTTATTATCTCGAACGTTCCCTCGCCTGGGTTAATTTTTCCGTTATCTTTTTTTTGGGAGGGGTCATCTTTTGGAGAGGGGCCAAACTGGCGGGAAAGAACGCCGACATCGCCTTGCAGTACCGGCGGTTGAACAGCATTGTTGCCAATCTTCGCGACGGCGTGATCGGCTATGACGAAAATTTTCGGATAACCGGATTTAATCGGGCGGCGGAAGAAATTCTCGG